>JAQGJI010000216.1 GCA_028290685.1 Devosia sp.
CCGCAGCCGGTCCTCCAACGTCATGAGCGTCGAGACCGTGTCGTAGGCGGAGTGGTCGACGAACTGCTTGCGATCGGTCATGGCGGTGTAAAGAGTTTCAAATTCGCCGAAACGCTCGGGTCCCGCATGCTCGAAGCTCAAGCCGGCTCTTTCCGACTTGGTGAGATGATAGCGCCATTTCTGGTGAAAGCTCTTGCGCTGGGCAGCATCATCAAGACGCAAAGCCACGATGTACCGGCTGGGAAACAGCAACTCGGACCCGGGCTTGAAACCGCGTGCCTGAAGGCGCCCGTAAGCCGCGTTCACCGGTGTCACCGAGGCGCGGGGCAGCACCGACAGCATGTGGCCCCGCCTTTGCGCGTACTCGGCCACCAGGGCCTCGATCATGCCCGCATGAACAGCGTCCGCATCGGCACGGCTGGCATAGCGCAACATCGGGCCCCACTTGGAGACCGCGATTCTGCCGAGCCCGAGGGGCAGGCGCTGCACCATCATCAGTGAGCCGCCCACGACCTCGCCGTTCAGCAGGAACAGCATCGGCTCCTGAACAACATCGGGCCAGCGACTGATCGCGAAGGCATGCAGCTGTTCCTGGCAGACTTCATCAAAGCCCGCGACCGTGGCGTCCCACTCGGCGCCGTCCACGACCCTGGTTTCCAGCCGGGGAACGGATCGCGTGGCAGCACGCAAGGCCTGCCGTGCCTCGGGTTCGTCTTGAAGCACTCTACCGGCGATCACGGACATCGAAATACTTTCCGCTCATGAGACTTGAGCGGAAAGTTAGCCCTGCAAGATGATCAAATCCCTATTGCGGTATGGCAAATACTGCAAAGTTGGGGCCGTGGTTAGCAAACACTAATGGGCAGCAGCTACAGCATGCGGCGTGTAGAGTAGCGGGATTTCCGGGATCGCAACAAATTCACCCAGCCCTTCAAGCGCCATCCGGACGGCAACGAAAAAGATGATGACCAGACCGACCCATGCAATCCAGCGGAACTTTTGCAGCAAACCTGCAATAAAAGTCGCGGCAACGCCCATCATCACGACCGACAGGGCCAGGCCAATGATCAGGGCCTCGAAATGGTGGGCGGCAGCACCCGCCACAGCCAGCACGTTATCGAGCGACATCGAGACGTCGGCGATAATGATCTGGATGACGGCCTGGCGCAGAGTTTTGCGCGGAGCCTTGCCGGCCACTGTGCCGTCGGCGTTGAGATCGGCGTCCACCAGGGCTTCCTGAGCTTCCACTTCCTCTTCATGGGAAGTGCTGAGCTCGCGATACATTTTCCAGCACACATAAAGCAGCAGCACGCCGCCAGCGATCAGCAGCCCCCCGCCCAGCGCCAGCAACTGTGTGGTAATGAGGGCAAAAAAGATGCGCAGAAGCGTTGCGGCGATAATGCCGATCAGGATGGCCTTGCGGCGAACATCGCTGGCAAGGCCGGCGGCTGCAAGCCCGATCACTACGGCGTTGTCACCGGCAAGGACGAGGTCAATCAGAATGACCTGGATCAGCGAACTTACAAAACTCGGATCGAGACCGAACATAGGATATCCGTGGTTGGAGGCATCAAGTGTGTTGCAGGAAGGTTGGAATCTGCGTCCGGACCCGGACAGCAAAACCATGGTGTGGGCGAAATCTGAGAATCGGCGCTTGTCACCGCGTTAGCGAACAGCTTGACACCATGCGGGACCGCTGGTGGCAAGGCGTTCATCGGCCAAATTGAAAGAAACTTTGGTGGGCGAGCACGGATTCGAACCGTGGACCCGACGATTAAGAGTCGTCTGCTCTACCAGCTGAGCTACTCGCCCCGCACTGGAGCTTCCAAAGTGGCGCCTCTCTAGCAAAGGGTGTTTGCCATGTCCAGCGCTTGATGACACTTTCATCACATGGCTGGCATTTCGGAGTGGAGCAGGCACAGCCAGGGCCAAACATTGGGGCGACATGACGATTTCGGAATTTCTCCTGCTGCCGGTGAACTGGCTGGCGGACAATACGCTGTCGATTCTGGCGGCATGCGCGGTGTTGCTGGCGGGCTGGTATCTCGCGCGGCTGGCAGCGCGGGCAATAACGCGGTTCCTGCCGCTGGCCTATGGGGTCGACAAGAATTTCGCCCCCCTGCTCTCCCAGGCAGCGCGCTACGGCATATTGGTGTTTGCCCTTGTTACGGCGCTCAACCTTTTGGGCGTTGCCAGCACGTCCATCCTGACGGTGCTGGGCGCGGCCGGGCTTGCCATTGCGCTGGCACTGCAGAACACCCTCGCCAATATCGCCGCCGGCATCATGCTGATCTGGCTGCGGCCCATCGCTATCGGCGAATTCATCCAGGGCGACGGCGTGGCCGGTGTTGTTGTCGAGATCGGGCTGTTCGGCACCCGGCTGCGTTCTTCGAGCGGGCTTTATATCTTCACGCCCAACCAGCGCCTGTGGGCTTCGGCCATCACCAATCACAGCCGCGAGCTGCAGCGCCGGATTGACGTCAATGTCAGCGTGCCCGACAGCATCGATATCGGTAAATCGCGCAAGATCCTGCTGCGGGTGGCCGGCGCGGATCAACGGGTGCTGCCCGAGCCGGCGCCCAATGTGCATGTGGACAGTTTCTCGGACGCTGCAACCAACATCCGATTGCGCGCCTGGGTCCCGACCGCGCAATATCTTGAAACGCTTTATGCCCTGACCGAGGCGGCCAAGATTGCCTTGAATCGGGAACTGAGCGCCAGCGAAGCCGATAAATCGAGTATCACGGTGACGCCTGATCCCGCCAATCCCTCTCCCGATGTTCAATCGGGCTCATGATGGTCTCGGGCTGGCCAGCCCGAATCGCTCACACGTTTCGCTAGCGGTGCCGGCGGATTTGCTCCGCCAGCACAGGCTTGATGATCAGTACCCTCTGCTCGCGTGGGATTTGAACGCGGCGAAGTCCAGCACATTGCTGGGCTCTGATTGGACCCTGGGCTGGTCATCGTTCATCAGGTTCACCGTCCGCTCGATAATGCAGCGCAACTCGCGCGATCGGCTGTCCACGCCCTGCAAAATCGCGGCCGCACGCTGCAAGTGGTCGCGGGCTAGTACATAAGTTGGTGGCATGAAGCATAGCTCCTGAACAAGAAAGGGAGAGCGCCCGGTGGTTGACGCGAGGGGGAGAGTGGGCTGCTATGCCTTCGCCAATCTTGCTCCGACGCGTGCAATTTAGTTAAAATGCCATCCATGTATGTTGGCTCAAAAAGCCGCCCGTTCATCGCTGTTTGCAGACCACGGGCCAAAATGGAACCTGTGCATAAGACCGGTAGGCTGGCAGCAAGCGCTGTTGGAAGCGCTGGCATCGGGCAGCCGCAGCCCCCTAAGATGACTGATCCATTGCGAGTCGCGTTCAGTGCCCCGTCCCAGCCTTGCCCCCATTGCTGCCGCCCTGCCCGAAACCACGCCGTTTGTTGGCCCCGAAGCCATCATGCGGCGCGACGGCGTGCCCACGCGGGCGCGAATCGGAGCCAACGAAAACCCCTTTGGTCCCGCACCTTCCGTGCTCGAGGCAATGCGGCGGGCGGCGGCCGATAGCTGGCACTATGGCGATCCGGAAAACCACGACCTGCGCGAAGCGATTGCCGCGCACCTCGGTGTCCCGGCCGACAGTGTCATGCCCGGCGAAGGGGTCGACGCGATCCTTGGCATGGCCGTACGCCTGTTTG
>JAQGJI010000222.1 GCA_028290685.1 Devosia sp.
ATTGCGGTGCCAACCAGCAGGGCAATCCCGATCACTTCGGGCACGTTGGGATAAACAACAACTCCCAGCATGGGTAGCTGCACCCCATGGACGAGCAGGCCGCCCGCTACCATGCCGGTCAGGCCGACGATTGAGCCCACGGACAGGTCGATCCCGCCGGTCAGGATCACATAGGTCATGCCGATGGCCAGAATGGCGTTGATCGCCACATGCTTGGAAATGATGATCGCATTTGCCAGCGAAACGAAGTTCGGTGCCATCAGGGCAAAGAACAGCGTCACCACGATCAAGGCGATGAAGGTACGCAGCTTCAGCAGCAGCAGAAGCGCCGAGGCATTGCCTTGGGAGCCCGGTTTTGCGGTCGCGACGGCAGTTGACATGACGGCTCCTTAGGCGAAAGCGGGTTCGTCGAGCTTAGAGGTGGAGGCACGCACCAGCGCCTCGTCGGTCGCGTCTTGGGCGCGCATATCTGCGGTGATCCGACCATATGCCATGACCAGGATGCGGTCGGCCACGGCATGGGTCTCCTTGAGGTCAGAGGTCGTGTAAACGATGGCGAGACCCCGGTCAGCCAGATCGCGCATGGTGGAAAACACCTCCGCCTTGGCGCCGATGTCGATGCCGCGGCTGGGTTCATCGAGCAGCAGCACGCGCGGCTCGGTCAGCAGGGATTTCCCAATTACGACCTTCTGCTGATTGCCGCCTGAAAGCGAGGTAATCGGCGCGTCAGGGCCGGCTGTCTTGATGTGCAACTGGCCGATCACCTGCTGCAAGAGCGGAGTTTCATCAGCCTTGGAGATGGAAAAGAACTTCGTGAAGCGGCGAAGGCTGGCGAGCCCAAGATTGCCGCCTACCGAAAGGTTCTGCACCAGTCCATCGCGCTGCCGATCCTCGGGCACCAGCAAGAGGCCCGCTTTCATGCGATGACTGACGGAGCGGCCCGCCAGTTCCTCGCCATCAACCTTTACCGAGCCCCGGGCTCCGGCGCGCAAACCATAAAGGCTTTCGAACAGCTCGGTGCGGCCCGCACCCAGCAGGCCATAGATCGCCGTGATCTCGCCGATCCGGAAGGACACCGAAACATCATCCACCGCCAGCCCGGCCCCGCGGCGCGGCAGCGTCAAGTGGTTGACTTGGAGGATGACTGGACCTGCCGGAATAGCGGGCGGACGCTTGGCGACCACTTCCCCTGCCCCCAGCATCTTCTCGATAATCCAGGGAATGCTGACCTGGTCGCGCGGCGCCGCAGCGGCCAGGCGTCCATCGCGCAGCACGGTGAAATAATCGCCGATGCGGATCAATTCCTCAAGGCGGTGCGAGATATAGATGATCGCCACACCCGCGCGCTTGAGCTCGCCAATCACCTTGAACAACACTTCCACTTCCGACGTCGAAAGCGCCGATGTCGGCTCGTCCATGATCAGGATGCGCGCATCTTCCAGCAGCGCCTTGGCGATCTCCACGATCTGCTGCTGGCCGATCATCAGATCGCCAACCAGTGCATCCGGATCGATCTCATGCTCGAGGCGCCCCATCAGCTCGGCGGTCCGTGCGCGCTGGGCGGCCCGGTCGATATGAATACCCGCCTTGGTCAGGTCTCGACCGAGAAAAATGTTCTCGGTAACGCTGAGGTTTGGGCATAGATTGAGCTCCTGAAAGACAATGCCGATGCCCTGCCGCGCAGCGTCCCGGATCGAGGCAAAGCTTACCGGTTCGCCGCCCATGGTGATCGTGCCGAGCGTCGGCCGCTCAACCCCCGCAAGGATCTTCATCAGCGTCGATTTGCCCGCGCCGTTCTCCCCGATCAGCACATTGACCGAACCGGCATGGACGTCGAAATCCACCTCCTGCAAGGCAATCGTGCCTGGAAAGGCCTTAGTGATGGCGCGAGCGCTGAGGACGATGTCGCTCATGGCGCTACCTCAAGGCTGACCGGAGTGACCACGATGTTGTCGCCCGGGCGACTGACGGCGATGGCGCCGGTAAAGCTTACGATGTGGCCGACCGCCACTGCCTCGGCTGCCTCGGCTATCGCCGCATGGGCGAGAGCCGTCAGAGCCTTGCCGGCGTTGGCATACTCGATCTGGTTGACGAAGTCCTTGAACGACACAAAGGGCAGCGCATCGCGCACCGCATTGCCGCGGATCACAGGCCCGATCTGCACCACCACCGGTTCGGCAAGGCCTTCGACGGCAACTTCCAAAGTGCCCGCCCGCGACTCCGTGTTCTTGGCAGTAATCTCACCCGAGCCATTGACTACAAAGCTCCAGGGAGATCCCTCGCCCGCCTGATATCCAAACTGCATCCCCGCCGCTTCGAGGTCAGCTACGATAGCGGGAACCACTTCCGCCACCGGCCGGGCCGTCTCGGAGAAGAAAGGAAGCGCCTGCGCCGTCCAGATCCCATCCGCATAGCCCGCCGCATCGAAACCAGCCGGAACCGCTGCCTGTTCCTCGACGATCGGCACAATCTTGCAGCCAGCGAGCGGGACAAGGGGGAAAACCAAAGCGAAAACGGCAAAGCACCGGTCGATCATGCCGCAAAACTCCCCACTTGCTGCCGCCGGCCGCTTCAGTTCATTGCGCTTTTTTCGCGATTTCTATCTTTTGCAGCAGCCATGGAGCAGCTGTCAACAAGGTATTTCCCGCTTATGCGGGGCTCGTGAGGTAGATCTGACCACAACAAATGAAAATACCCGGCAGCGGATTTCTACGATCTCAGGCACACCCCTGCCTGCCAAAGCGATCACTCCCACTCATGCCGAGGACGTCTCGGGTGGGTGGGAGGGCGAGCGTCAGGGCCTGATTCAGCAGAAAAAATTGTGCCGGACCGGGTGCGTGAGCACGCCAGCTTATCCCCCGTCGGTGTCATCCCGGCGAAGGCCGGGATCCAGCTCGAGATTGCGCCACGGCCGCAAGGTGGCTCTAAAGGGCATTGGCTGCAAACCTGGACATCTCAGGATGGCCCCCCCGGCCCCCGGACTGCGCGGCGCGCCGGAAGCCGGTTTTTACCAAATGTAAAGCATCAGGCTTCTGGCTTGTGGCCTCAAGCCCAGCAGATCGTGATGGAAGATCAGATCAAAGAGCGTGCCTATGAGTTGTGGGAAGCCGATGGCCGCCCCCAGGGACAAGACCAGAACTATTGGTTCAAAGCCGTTGCCGATCTGGCATCCTCGGCTGCCAAGACCATC
>JAQGJI010000090.1 GCA_028290685.1 Devosia sp.
TGCCGGACACCTGAGCCTCAGCAAGCTCAAGGTCATGTCGGCGATCGAGACCTGTCGCACCGCTGCGCTTGGTGGTCATGTGGAAGCCTGTTCTGACTGCGGGCGTCAGCGGATCGCTTACAACTCCTGCCGCAACCGGCACTGCCCGCGGTGCCAGGGCGCCGCGGCACGCGCCTGGCTCGAAGCACAAGAGGCCAATCTCCTGCCGGTCGGGTACTTCCACGTCGTCTTCACGCTGCCCGCCGAGATCGCCGACATTGCCTTCCACAACAAGGGCCTGGTTTACGACCTGCTGTTCAAGGCGGCGTCCGAGACCATGTTGAGGATCGCGGCCGACCCCAAACACCTGGGCACCCGCATCGGCATCACCGCCGTGCTCCATACCTGGGGTTCGGCCATGACTCATCATCCGCACATCCACATGATCGTGCCCGGTGGCGGCATCTCTCCGGATGGTCGGTGGATCTCGTCGCGACCGGCCTTCCTGCTGCCGGTGCGGGTGCTCGGCGCGCTGTTCCGAAGATTGTTCTTGAGCAGGCTGCTCGACCTCCATGATTCCGGAAAGCTCGCGTTCTTCGGCAAGCTGGCGGAGCTCAGAGACCGGCGTGCCCTTGGCCGTTACCTTGCGCCGGCTCGCAGAAAACGCTGGGTGGTCTATGCCAAAGCGCCCTTTGCTGGGCCTGAGGCAGTGCTCGCCTATCTCTCGCGCTACACCCATCGCGTGGCAATCTCGAACAGCCGCCTGCTGCGGTTCGACGGGCTTGAGGTCTCCTTCCGCTACAAGGATTACCGCCGCACCGGCGCCGACCGGCAGCGGGTCATGACCCTCTTCGCCGACGAGTTCATCCGCCGTTTCCTGATCCACGTTCTGCCACGCGGCTTCCACCGTATCCGGCACTACGGCCTGCTCGCCGGTTCCGCCCGCAAGGACTGCCTCGCCCAGGCCCGCGACATGCTTGGGGTAGCGCCGGCGCCGGAAGAACCGCCGGCCGCCGAAACGTCAGATCAGCGCCCGCCTTGCCCCTGCTGCGGCGGCACCATGGTCATCATCGAGACCTTCGCTGCATGGTGCCAACCTCGAGCGCCGCCGACCGGCCGTCCTACAAACCGGGAGACCGTTCATGACCCGGCATGAGCTGATACCCCACCAGACCGAGACGCCTTCATCTCGGCCTGCAGGCAATCGCGCGCTGGTCGATGCAGCGATCGGCATACTCCCCTCGATCGGCCACATCTGCCACGGAAAGTGCAGCTCCAAAGGCCTCTTCGTCGCACCACGCGCGTCATACCTGGCCTCGTCACCGCAGGTTCACACTCGTCCCCCAACCGGCCAAATCCAGAAAAACCCATAGCGCCCAGACCGTGGCTCGCGGGTTCGGTCTTCCCGGACTTTCGGGCGCCTATCGGCAGCCGAAACTCTTCAGGGATCCTGCCAGTCAGCTAATAGGGACATCACAAGGAAAGCGGACGTCGAAATGTAACCGGGCTAAGTCTACGAGCAAAAGATGATAGGCGGCACTCTGCAGGGTCCATCGGACAACCACCGAGGTTTTCCCAACAGACTTCCTTTCTGGCTGATCCGAGGGTTTTCAGCGATCTCGGCAAGCCCGAAGTCGGCTACACCCGGCGAGGGTTCAGCCTGCCGCAGTCAGCCATGCCTTCGTGACCGAGCACGCCACCGAGAAGACCGCTCACGAGATGGTAGTGGCCCGGAAAAGACTAACAGACCAACAGCCTGGGCGTAAGCTGTGTGGGCGGGATCTCGGGAGCATGGTAGTAAAGAGCATGTCCCGCACAGGTTCTCCCCTGCAGCCAAACACCGCCACACGCCAGCGCAACCTTCCGAGGCTGCTGCGTGCAGCCACGGCGCATCACCGCTCCCAGCCGGCTGACACATTGCTGGCGGTGGTGCTGACTTTCGTTGCCGGGGCCGTCAACGCAGGCGGTTTCCTCGCGATCGGGCAGTACACCTCGCATATGACCGGAATTGTCTCCGCGATTGCTGACCATCTGGTTCTCGGAAGCTATGCCTTGGCCGCCGCCGGCGTTACTTTCCTCATCACCTTCACCGCCGGCGCGGCCACTTCGGCCATACTAATCAACTGGGGCCGCCGTCACACCCGCCGGAAACAGTATGCGTACCCGATTGCGCTGGAAGCACTGCTGCTGCTGGCCTTTGGTGTGCTCGGCACCTTCACGGGTGCGACACCCTATAAATTGGCTCTGGCACTTCCGCTGCTTTGCTTCCTGATGGGCCTGCAGAATGCTACCATCACCAAGCTGTCGGGTGCGCGCATCCGAACTACCCACCTCACGGGTATGATCACGGACATCGGTATTGAGATCGGTAAGCTGCTGTATCTGAACCGGAACTACGGCAGTTTGGCCCACTTGCGTGTTGTCGCTGACCGCAACAAGCTAGCGCTGCTGGCCATTCTCGTCACCTTTTTTCTGGTCGGCGGCATCGTCGGGGCCTTCGGTTTTAGTGTTTACGGGTACGTTTTCTGCGTTCCCCTCGCCGCCCTGCTGCTCCTCCTTGCCCTTCCGCAGCTTCTACCTCGCAGAAGAATTTCGCTACGTGGCGAAAAGACCTGACTGGTGCCTCCCTGTTGCGAGATGGCTCGGCACGCACTGCTTGGCTGTTCAGGATAAATGCTCCGTTGGGCTAGTGCTCAGATGGTAGCAGCCCAATCTGAGACGTCCTAAGCAAGACCTGACACTCTCCGCGACACCCACTTGCGGAGCTCACTGAACCACAGCACACTGCTGGCGATCGCCACGCAGACAAACCATTGTTCACCTGACAGGGGCACCGTGCCAAACGCCATGTTCAATGGCATGACATTCACGACAGCAACCTGCAACACCACGGAGAGGCCAACCGCTCCCCAGAGCCATGGGTTCGTAAACAGGTGCCGAAAGGCGCTGGTGGTTTCCGAGCGTGCATTGAAGCAGTTGAACAACTGGGCAAAGACCAGCACGGTAAAACCAGCGGTGCGTGCCTGATCCAGGCTGCTCGAGCCGGCGACCAACCCGCCCGGCAAATACAGATCGATCGTGAGCAGCGTAGCAAGGGCCATCACCAAACCGATCAGGATCACTCCACGCCACATGCGGGCATCGATAGCGCGCTCATCTGCGGCACGTGGCGGGCGGGCCATGACATCATCTCTTTCCGGATCGATGCCCATCGCTAGGGCTGGGCCGGAGTCTGTGATCAGATTGATCCACAAGATTTGCGTTGCGAGCAGCGGCAATACCAGCTCGCTTCCTCCCGTGTCCTTGAGTCCGATTATATTCGCTCCCACAACGCCCAGGAATACCGTCAGCACTTCGCCCATATTAGAGGACAGCAGATATCGCAGGAATTTGCGAATATTATCGAAGATGCCTCGCCCTTCCCGCACCGCCTCGACGATGGTGGCGAAGTTGTCATCGGCGAGGATCATCTTGGCGGCTTCCTTGGTAACTTCGGTGCCGGTCACGCCCATGGCTACGCCAATATCGGCAGCCTTGAGAGCCGGAGCGTCATTCACGCCATCCCCCGTCATTGCCACCACATTGCCGTCCGCTTGCAGCGCATCGACGATGCGCATTTTGTGAACTGGTGCGACCCGGGCATAAACTGAAGTCGTGCGGACGGCATTCGCGAACGCAGCGCCGTCCATGGCGTCCAAGTCGGCGCCGGTGAGCGCCGCTGTGCCTTCTTCGACGATGCCGAGTTTGACTGCGATACGTGAAGCCGTGCGCGGGTGGTCGCCGGTGATCATCATCACGCGGATTCCGGCTCGATGCGCTTCCGCTATTGCGACCGCCGCCTCCTCGCGGGGCGGATCAATGATGCCCACAGTGCCGACAAATATGAGGTCATGTTCCAGCGCGTCGCTGGCCTTAAAATCCTCAGTAGCATCAAGTGGCCGATAGGCGACGGCCAGGGTGCGCAGTGCATCGCCCGAAAGGCGCTCCACATCGGCAATGGCTTGCGCCCGTCGCGCCGCGTCGAATGGCACCACGTCCATGCCGACGCGAACGCGGGAACAATGGGAAATCAGTACGTCTGGGGCCCCTTTGGTTATTACAAGTCGCTCCCCGCCATGCTCGCCGTCACTTTCGATCGTCGACATCATTTTCCGGTCGGAACTGAACGGTATCTCGCCAAGGCGCTTAAATCGGCTCTGGCGCCGCTCCTCCAGGCCAAGCTTGCGCTCAGCGACAAGGAAGGCTGCTTCGGTAGGATCGCCCTGAATTTCCCAAGTTCCGTCTTCCCCCTGCCTGAGAGCAGCATTGCCGGCAAGGCTCCCGCCGCTCAGGACCACGATCTGCTCGGCGCGGAGTGGGTCCCGAAGCTCGGTCCCGTCTTTGCCCTCAAGCCGACCATTCGGCGTATAGCCAACGCCGGTCACGCGGCTGCCCCCCGAAGCTGTCAGTATGCGTTCTATGGTCATCTCGGAGCGCGTCAGAGTGCCCGTCTTGTCTGAGCAAATCACCGAGGCTGATCCCAGCGTCTCTACCGACGACAGGCTTTTGACTACGGCGTTGCGCTTAGCCATGCGTTGCACTCCAAGCGCCAGCACCAGAGACAGGATCGCCGGCAACCCCTCGGGTACAGCGGCCACCGCCAGCGATACCCCCAGAAGCAGGACGGTGATAACGTCGGAAGCATCTTTGATCTCTGACACCAGCAGCACCGTCGTAATGACGATTATCGCGATGCAGACAACTGCAATGCCGAGCATGCGGCCGATCCGTGCCACCTCCTTTTGCAGCGGAGTGGGCTGCTCGACAGTGGCGTCGAGCATGGTGGCAATGGATCCCATTTCTGTTTGCATGCCCGTCGACGTGACAACAGCCCGGCCTGTTCCTTGCACGACCGCTGTGCCCTTGAATACCATGCAGAGCCGCTCGGCCAACGGGGCCGGACCCGTCAGCGCCGCGGCGTCCTTAAGCACGGCGCCACTTTCGCCGGTAAGAGAGGCTTCCTGCACCCGCAGGCTCGTAGACAGCAACAACCTTGCATCAGCCCCAACTGCATCACCTTCGTCCAACAGAAGAATGTCGCCAGGCACCAGTTCAGCGCTGTCGACGCGCTCTCGTTGGCTGTCGCGCAAGACCGAAGCGGTGACGGCGGTCATCCGCGCCAAGGCTGCCACGGCATCTGACGCCTTGGCTTCCTGTACGAAGCCGAGAATGGCATTTGCCAACACCACCACAGCGATTACCATCGCTTCAATAGGCCAGCCATCGCCCCCTTCGATCCACCACGCAAGGAGGGAAATGCAAATAGCGCCCAGCAGCAGATAGACCAGAGGATCTTGGAACTGCGCCCAAAGCCGCTGCCATGGAGATATCGTGGCCGACGCCCGAAGTTCATTGCGTCCGTGTTCAATGAGGCGCCGCGTTGCTTCTGGTCCGCTCAAACCCCGCTCGGCGTCGGTGCCAAGGCTTTCTATTAGAGCAGTACCCTCGATCAATGATGGGTCGGCCTTCGAAACCATAGATATTTCGCTCACATCGGCACCTTTGTTGGAACTCGCCACGCTGTGCCAGTGGCAACTTGGCGGCCAGCAACGGCCAACCACCCCTCGAACGTCGCTAGAATTGTCGCTGCAGCGGCAGAGCAACCCTATTCCGGTCGATCCTGTGTGCTGCTTGTGCAAAGGTAGTCTACATGCTGGTTCACTAAACCTGGAGCGAAGATATGAGCGATGATGACTGGAGCCGTGATTTGGTCACCCGTACCGGTTTCAAATTCCATGTTCGACCTGCCCACCCTGATGACGAGCCAGCTTTGGCAGCATTCTTCACTCATGTGACAGCGGATGATCTGCGCTTCCGATTTTTGAGCAGCATAAAGGAGGTCGGGCACGACCGCCTCGCTGCAATGACGCAGATCGACCACCAGAAAACAGAGAACTTCCTCGCCTTTGCGGAGGGCAGCCCGGCCATCATCGCCACTGCGATGCTGGCCTGTGACGACGCCCTCGAAGTCGGTGAGGTGGCGATCGCTATCCGCTCAGAGGACAAGCAGAAGGGGGTGAGTTGGGAATTGCTCGGCCATATCGCCAAGTACGCGAAGGCCAAGGGCGTCAAAACGCTGGAATCCCTCGAGAGCCGCGAAAACCATGCTGCCATTGAATTGGAAAAGGAACTCGGATTCGTGGCGCAGGGCTATTCGGAGGACCCTAGCCTGGTTCTTGTTCGGAGACATCTTTGAACCAATAGGAGAAAAGGTCTCGCCGTGATGCTGAGCACCGGCGGCGTGACCTTTGGCTTTGACGCTAAAACACTGCAGCGGCCCCTATCGGGAGAACAGTATCGGAATTGCCGGTTCATTGAGCACGCCGGCTGTTGCTCCACCCAACACAAACTCCCGCAAGCGGCTGTGTCCATAAGCACCCATTACCAGGAGACCGGCTCCATGCTCCGCCGCGGCATGCTGTAGGGCGGCCCCGATCTGGCGACTTCCTAGGTTCACATCCACCTTTTGAGGAGCAATGTCGTGCCGCCGTAAATACGCATCGAGCCGTTCGGTTGTGCCATTCGGCAACGGCTTCTCGTCAGCCACGTTCACAATCACAACGGTATCAGCTTCAACCAGCAGAGGCATGGCGTCATAGACCGCACGCGCTGCTGTAGGGCTTCCGTCCCATGCAACTGCAATGCAGCCAAGGTTTGCACTAAACTCTGCAGCTTCGGGGATGGTTATCAAGGGCCGTCCCGAACCGAACATGATGTCTTCCGCAATTGCCCGAATCTCTACGTTTCCCGGTGGCAACAGCACAGCGGTGACGTCGTAATTCTGCGCCCGCGACGCAACCGTCTGCCCCGGATAGCCAAAGGGAGCCGTTATTGTGCTGCGCTCAACACTGAAACTGCTCGTTTGCTGCTGAGCCGCCTCCAGCAACCGCGATGCAGCCGAGCGGCTTCTCTGTTCCACTTCTGCCACCATTTGGGACAGGGACACCAGTCGCGAACCCCAGTGGACTCCAGTTTCAGGCACGTTGGCCACTATGCCGCAATACGTTACCTGAGTTGCAAATGCTTCCAGGAAGCGAGCAAGCTTCGGAAGTGTGCTTGCTTCAGTCTCATCTGGAAAGGTGAAAAGCGGAACGAATACGTCGGTAAGCATTGAGATTTCCTCTCAGGTAGATTCATGGGAGATGCAAGGGGCAGTACAGGGTTGCTTCGATGCGTTAGCCGACTTCGACTTCCACGACGTCCCAATGGGCAGCGTGGCCGGATGCCGCGTCAAAGTCCATGGGTCGAAAATGCTTCTTCGGCGATGACCTGCTCTTCGTTGGTGGAGATCACAAGCACCGCAATCTTGCTGCCGGAAGCTTCAATTCGCGTGGCGTGCTGGTCGTTGGCCGCGGCATCCAATCTGACACCTAGCCATGCCAGATGATGGCAAACCGCTGCTCGAACTCGCGACTGGTGCTCGCCAATACCGGCGGTGAAGACGATGGCCTCAAGGCCGCCCAACGTATTGGCCATCGCCACTGTCTCCCGAGAGATCCGGAACGCAAAGAGCTCGATGGCTTCTGCTGCGGATGGCTCGCGGCTGTCGATGAGAATACGGCTGTCGGCACTGATCCCCGAAACGCCCAGAAGGCCGGAGTGGTGATAGAGCATGTCCTCAACTTCCTCGATCGACATGCCGCGCTCCTTGATGAGGTGGATCAGCACGCCTGGATCAAGTGCGCCGCAGCGTGTTCCCATCGGAATGCCGTCGAGAGTCGAAAAGCTCATGCTGGTATCGCGACTGATACCCGCCTCCAGACCACAGAGGCTGGCGCCGCTGCCCAGATGGGCAACGACGACCCGGCCCTTGGCTATGTCCGGTGCCACTCGGAAGAGTTGTGCAGCCACGGATTTGTACGAAAGCCCATGGAAGCCGTAGCGCTTGATGCCTTCATCAAATAAGGCGCGGGGCAGAGCGAAACGCCGCACTAGATCGCTCTGTGTTCGGTGGAAGGCGGTGTCGAAGGATGCCCATTGGGTCAAGTCGGGACGCAGGTGGCGGATGGCCTTTATCAAACGAACACTCTGTGGCTGATGCAACGGGGCCAAGGATATCAACGCCTCGATCTCTTTAAGGATTGCGTCGGTGACGATTTTCGAGCCGGTAAACCGGTCACCGCCATGCACAACCCGGTGGGCGACGCCAACAATTCCCTCACCCGAGAAACGCTGCATCACCCACTGGAGGGTCTCCTCAATGATATCTTGCAGATCTTCCGTCACGGCAGCCCTGAGGGGAACATCGGCAGACTCATTGTCTTCCGTGATCCGCAGAACCAGAGGCGAACGTTGAAGGTCGATGGCGCCTTTGCCCAAGCGCCGTGGGCCTTCCGCCTCAACAGCAAAAATACCCAGTTTGATCGTTGATGATCCTGGATTGAAGGTCAGGAGGATGCGGTCGGTCATAGAGGAAGAGCACCGGCGCTACGGCGGGCTACGGCCAGCCTGGCGAGTGACACCGATGCGAGCCGAACCTTCAGTGTGTCTGACCTGCTGGTTAGAACGATGGGCACACGGGCTCCAAGCACCAGTCCCGCAGCATCCGCAGCAGCCAGATAGATCAACTGCTTGG
The DNA here is from genome assembly GCA_028290685.1 of Devosia sp. Lineage (GTDB taxonomy): Bacteria > Pseudomonadota > Alphaproteobacteria > Rhizobiales > Devosiaceae > Devosia. The sequence continues at coordinate 8,594 of JAQGJI010000090.1, forward strand.
CCAGCATGTTGCCGGCTTCCAGGTCTGGAACGACCAGGATGTCGGCCTGTCCAGCCACCTCCGACACGATCTCCTTTATGCGCGCCGCGTCCAGGCTGATCGCATTGTCGAATGCCAACGGACCATCGACTTTTGCCCCAGTGATTTGGCCCCGGTGAGCCATGACAGTCAACGCGGCAGCATCGAGCGTCGCCTGCATTGCAGGGTTCACCGTTTCGACGGCAGCCAGAACGGCGACGAGCGGCTCTTCAACGCCGAGGAGATGCAGCAAGTCGATAGCATTTTGACAGATGTCCCGCTTCTGCAGCAGAGTCGGCGCGATGTTGATGGCCGCATCGGTAATAATCAAAGGCTTTGAGTAGGCAGGAACATCGAGAACATAGACGTGGCTGATCCGGCGTTCAGTACGCAGTCCCGAATGCGAAGCAATAACTGCCCCCAACAGCTCGTCGGTATGGAGGCTGCCCTTCATCAAGGCGTGCACGTTACCCGATGCGGCAAGGGCGACTGCGTGCTCGGCCGCCGCATGGCTATGCTCGGTGGCGTCGATCTGCAATCCTGCGAGCGAAAGGCCGGCCCGCTCGGCTGCTGCTTGGATTTTTTCGGCCGGCCCAATCAGCACAGGGATGATCAACCCCTCGTCTCGGGCCTCCAGCGCGGCCTGTATAGCTTCAGCGTTGCAGGGATGAACAACAGCCGTCCGCATGGGCGGCAGATCGCGCGCTTGTCTCAGAAACCGATCGAACCTGCCGAGTCTGTCGGCGGCGTCTGCCGTTCCGGCGTCCCGCGGGAATAGTCCTTCACTCATCGTGCTCATGACCAAACCCGTAGGTTGCTGGGGGAGCACATCACGCCTGATCACTTGCTGAACCATGCGGCCAGACCCATTCCAGGATTTCAGGCATGTCTACGCCATGCTCGCGCACGAAGCGGTCGTGCTCGATCAGTTTGTGGCGGAACTGCTGCTTGGCCTTCGTGGCCCGAACACTTAGGGCAGGCAAACAGTCGAGCGCTGCGATGGCAAGATGGAAGCGGTCGATTTCGTTCATCACCGCCATGTCGAAGGGGGTGGTGGTGGTGCCCTGTTCCTGGAAGCCATGGACATGAATCTTGTCATGGTTGGTGCGCTGATAGGTCAGCCGGTGGATCATGTAGGGATACCCATGGTAGGCAAACACCACGGGCCGATCACGCGTGAACAGGCTGTCGAAATCACGGTCGGAAAGCCCATGCGGATGCTGGCCGGTAGACTGCAGTGTCATCAGATCGACCACGTTCACTACACGGATGCGCAGCTCTGGCATCGCCTGCCGCAGCAGGTCGACCGCAGCCAGAGTCTCAAGCGTGGGTACATCGCCGGCACAGCCCATGACGATATCGGGATCTCCGGCGCCGCTTTCAGTGCCCGCCCATTCCCAAATCCCCGCCCCGGCTTCGCAGTGCAGGATGGCGTCGTTAAGCCCCAGCCATTGGGGGGCCGGCTGCTTGCCTGCCACGATTACGTTGATGCGGTCATAAGTGCGCAGGCAATGGTCGGTGACCCAGAGCAGGGTATTCGCATCGGGCGGGAAATAGATCCGCACCACGTCGGCTGTCTTGTTGGCGACCAGGTCGACAAAACCGGGGTCTTGGTGGCTGAAGCCGTTATGATCCTGACGCCAGACGTGGGAGGTCAGCAGGTAGTTGAACGAGGCGATCGGGCGCCTCCACGGCAAGGCCCGCGATGACTGCAGCCACTTGGCGTGCTGGATGAACATGGAGTCAACGATGTGGATGAACGCCTCGTAGCAGGAGAACAGTCCGTGCCGGCCAGTCAGCAAGTAGCCCTCCAGCCAACCCTGGCACAAATGCTCGCTGAGCACCTCCATGACCCGGCCGTCTTGAGCAAGGTGAACGTCGTAGGGTTCGATGCCTTCCATCCAGAGGCGATCGGTGGCTTCGAATACCGCGTCCAGACGGTTCGAAGCAGTCTCGTCGGGGCCAACGATGCGGAAGTTGCGTTTCGTTTCATTGAGCCGGAAGACATCACGCAAATAGGCGCCCATGACACGGGTCGCTTCGCCGCTTGCCGCCCCTGGCGAGGTCACCGTCACCGCGTGGTCGGTCATGTCCGGAAGGTGTAGATCGTGCTTGAGCAGGCCTCCATTAGCGTGGGGGTTAGCCCCCATGCGCCGATTGCCCGCGGGTACCAGCGACTGAAGTTCGGGCTGCAACTGGCCTGAGCTGTCGAACAGCTCTTCCGGCCGATAGCTGCGCATCCATTCCTCAAGGATAGTGCGGTGGCCTTCATTGGTGCGCGCATTGTCAACCGGCACCTGATGGGAACGCCAAAAACCCTCTACCTTCTTGCCATCCACTTCCTTCGGACCCGTCCAGCCCTTGGGACTGCGCAACACGAGCATCGGCCAAGACGGTCGGGCAACCGGTGATCCTTTCGCGCGCGCTTCACCCTGGATCGTCTTGATTCTGTCGATGATCGTGTCCAGCACGCCCGCCATCTGCTGGTGCATCAGCTCAGGGACATGACCCTCGACGAAGAAGGGTTCATAGCCGTAACCAGAAAACAGCTGGCGCAACTCCGCATCGCTCATTCGCCCCATGACAGTGGGGTTGGCTATCTTGTAGCCGTTGAGGTGCAGGATAGGCAGCACTGCGCCGTCGCCGACCGGATTGAGAAACTTGTTGGAGTGCCAGGAGGCTGCAAGGGCACCGGTTTCCGCCTCGCCATCGCCAATGACACAAGCCACGATCAGGTCCGGATTGTCGAATGCGGCGCCAAAGGCATGAACTAGCGAATAGCCGAGCTCACCGCCCTCATGGATAGAGCCGGGGGTTTCAGGTGCGGCATGGCTTGGGATGCCACCGGGGAACGAGAATTGCCGGAACAGCTTTAGGATGCCGTCCTCATCCCTGGTGATGGACGGGTAGGTTTCGGTATAACTACCTTCCAGATAGGTATTGGCGACCATACCCGGCCCACCATGCCCCGGTCCGCAGACATAGATCATATCGAGGTCGTGACTGCGAATGACTCGGTTTAGATGGGCGTAGATAAAGTTCAATCCAGGCGTGGTGCCCCAATGACCCAGCAGGCGTGGTTTAACATGTTCAGCCAGAAGTGGTTGGCCCAGCAGAGGATTGCCGAGCAGATAGATCTGCCCGACTGAAAGATAATTGGCAGCGCGCCAATAGCGGTCGATATGTTGTACATCCTGAGCCGAAAAGGGTGGAACTGATTTCAAATGCACTGTTGTCACGATCATCGCCTTCTTGGTCGAGGTTGCGGTACTTGAAACCAGACTATGGATTGATTGCTCTGGAATCCCGTGTTGGATAGCTTTGTCAAACTCCCAAGCGGATTGTGACGACGTGGCTATGCCCGTCGAGGGAAAGGCGCAGGTCGCCGGTTGAATTCGCTAAAACAGCACCATCGAGAGTGACTTTCCCGATGTCACAGCTCGAATGGGTGTCCTTTTCAACACGGATGTCGTATCGCGACGCCCCCAGCTTTACGGTGGCTTCGAAGCCAGTCCAGGTAGCCGGGATGCAAGGGGCAAATACCAAGGTTTGGCCCTCACGACGGATACCGAGAATGGACTCGATGCCCGCTCGATGCATCCAGCCGGCCGAGCCGGTGTACCAGGTCCAGCCGCCCCGGCCGACATGAGGCGCAACCGAGTAAACGTCGGCGGCGATCACATAGGGCTCAACCTTATAGCGCTGCGTCTGCTCAGGAGTGGCAGAGTGATTGATGGGGTTAAGCAGGGCAAAGAGATCATGCGCCTTGTCGCCATCGCCGAGTTTGGCGAAGGCCATGACCGCCCACATGGCGGCGTGGCTATATTGTCCGCCATTCTCGCGGAGCCCCGGCGGATAGCCCTTTATGTAGCCGGGATCATGTGGGGTCTTGTCAAAGGGCGGGGTGAAAAGCAGCGCAAGGCCATCTTGCGGCCGGATCAAATGCTTCTGCAAAGACGCCATACCACTCGCGGCTCGCTCAGGGTCGGCAGCGCCGGCCAACACCGCCCATGACTGGGCGATGGAGTCGATCTGACATTCGTCGCTCATCTTTGAGCCGAGCCAGGTGCCATCATCGAATGTGGCACGTCGGTACCAATCACCGTCCCAGGCATGCTCTTCGAGCGCTGCCTTCAAACGCACCATATGGGCGCGCCAACGTTGAGCGCGCTCGGGAGCACGGGCCTCAGCCAGGGGCAGGAACAGGACGATAGTGCGCATGAGCAGCCAGGCAAGCCAAACGCTCTCGCCCTTGCCGCCCTCGCCGACGCGGCTCATGCCGTCGTTCCAGTCGCCGGTGCCCATCAGTGGTAGACCGTTCACCCCGGTGAGTTCGAGGCATTGGTCCAGACCGCGTGCACAATGCTCGAACAGGTTTGCCGATTCCTCGGCAACCATTGGCTGGAAGAACGCGTCGTGCTCTTCGGGGTGAAGAAGCGGCCCCTCGAGGAAGGGCACGATTTCATCCAGAACAGCCGCATCATCCGCGGCAGCAACATAGGTGGCGGTAGCGAAGGCCAGCCAGACGCGATCGTCGGAAATGCGGGTGCGCACCCCCTGACCTGTCTGGGGTAGCCACCAATGCTGGACATCCCCTTCCGGGAACTGGCGAGCCGCGGCGCGGAGCAGATGGCGCCGCGTTTCCTCGGGGCGAGCGAAGGTGAGCGCCATGCCGTCCTGCAACTGATCGCGAAAGCCATACGCGCCGCTCGCCTGATAAAAGGCGGAGCGGGCCCAGATGCGGCAGGCAAGGGTTTGATAGAGCAGCCAGCCATTGAGCATGATGTCCATGGCACGATCCGGCGTGTTGACCTGAATGGCGCCAAGCAGATCGCTCCAGTGGTTGGCGACTTCAGCCAGCATCAGATCAAGGTCCGCTACGCGGTAGCGCGTGATCAGGGATCGGGCAGCCTCGGGTGAGGTGCTTTGCCCCATGAACGCCACCACTTCAACAGTCTCGCCAACGCCTAGTTCGATGAAGCGCTGGAGCGCCGCGCAGGGGTCCAGCCCGGCGCCACTCGCACCCGAAAGGGCAGACCGGCCGAGCAATGCCGCTGGCGCGGCCAAGCTGCCCTGGCGGCCGACGAATTCCGTGCGGTCAGTTGTCCACTCCGTTTGTTTGCCACCCAGGTCGGCAAATGCGGTGCGGCCCGAAAAAGAAGGACTCCAAGGGTTATGGGTCAGGATGGCTGCAGTGGAGGGGTCGACCTCCGTCGCAATGAATGGGGCCGAGGCGCCCCGGGATGTCCCGAGGACCCATTCAATATAGCTTGTGACGGAGAGACGCCGGGGCCTGCCGGATAAGTTGGTCAGGGTAAGGCGTGAAATCTTGATCGGATCGGCCAGAGGCACGTACTGAAGCAGATCGCTCGCGATGCCGTTGGCAGCATGCTCGAACCGGCTGTAGCCAAAACCGTGCCGGGAAACATAGGTCCCGCGGTTGCGGATTGGTTGAGCTGTAGGGCTCCAGAGGTCCCCTGTGTCTTCGTCACGAAGATAGAAGGCCTCACCGCTTGGATCGGCAACAGGGTCGTTGGACCACTGGGTCAGCTGGTTTTCGCGGCTGCTCTCAGCCCAGGTATAGCCACTCCCTTCAGCGGAAACTTGGAAGCCGAAATGGGGATTAGCAATAACGTTGAGCCACGGGGCAGGAGTGCTCTGGCCGGCGTTGAGCACGGTAACGTACTCTGTGCCGTCCTTGTCAAATCCGCCCAGGCCATTGAAGAATTCGAGTTCGGGCGTTGGCTGGACGATGGGGTCGCCAATTTTCGGCCCACGGATCACCAGCGGCGGCACCGCTGCTGGCAGCAAAAGATCGAGCTGGTCGGCGATCGAGCCGCGGTGTGCCTTTAGCACTACGCGTGCAACCGACCCCAGCAATGCAAGTGTCTCGACGCTCATCAGGTCCGCGCGCAGAGTGTAGACGCTGCCATGGCCCAGCACCTCGCCGAATCGTGGCCGCGACTCGCTGCTGCGTACGGCAGTCTCGATGGCGATCTGTAGATCTTGCACATAGGAGGAGCCGCGCTCGTTGATTATGACCACATCGACGGCAAGACGCTTCATCCGCCAGTATTCCTGGGCGCGCAATAATTGGCGGACTTGTGCGATGTCCTCCACATCCCCGATGCGTAGCAGCACGATCGGCAAGTCGCCTGAAATAGATAGTGGCCATAGTCCCGGCTGCGGACCTGCGCCCTTGATGATCATCTCTGAAGGCGGTCTGAAGCGCCGGTCGGCATAGAGGACCGGAGCGGCAAGGCGCTGGAAGTCGGCAGCCTCCTGCGTTCCGACATCGAGGTGGCGTAACTGCACCTGGGCCTGCGTCCACGCCAGTGTCTTGGCGCGGTCGAACGCGCTGCGATCATGGTGCTTGTCGAGCAAATCCAGCAGTTCCGCACGTGAGGCTGCAACAATGGTCCAGAAGGCCACACGCGACACCTTGCCGGGCACGACCCGAAGACGGCGACGCAAGGAAAATATCGGATCCAGAACCGTGCCGACCGTGTTCGACAGCGATTCACCGGTTCGCAGTACCGCTGCATCCCCGAGTGCACGGGCACTGCCGATGAAGCGCGCTCGGTCCGTTTCGTATTGCGGATCGGCTGCAAGTTCGCCTTCCACCACCGCAAAATGGGCCGCCCAGACTTCTGGATCGGCGCCCGAGCGTGGGCGCCGTGTGGCGATAATGGCGTCAAATTCGCTAAGATGCTCGGTCTGCACGAACATTTTGGCAAAGGCGGGATGGGCATTGTCTGTCGCCGGGCTGGTAAGCACGACTTCAGCGTAAGACGTTAGCTCGATTTCTTGGGCTCGCCTCCCCGTGTTGGCCAGCGTGATGCGGCGGACTTCGCCATCGTCTTCTCCAGAAACCAGAACGTCCATCGTTGTGGTCAGCGAGCCATGCCGGCGGGTGAATTCTGCATGATCTTCGCCGAAGATCACCTCTTCATGATCGGCATCATTCTTGACCGGCTGCGCGCCCGCCGACCATACGTTGCCGCTCTGCACGTCGCGAAGAATGATGAAAGAGCCCCAATCGTCACGGGTCGCGTCTTCCCGCCAGCGGGTAATGGCGATATCGCGCCAGCGGCTATATCCCGAACCGGCGCCAGTCAGCATCACTGCATAGCGCCCGTTCGAGAGCAGATGCGTGACGGGTTGGGCGCTAGACGAGGCTTGCAAACGACGCACGGCAGGGGCTTCGCCTATGGCTGCGGCGGGCGAGGCTTTGACCTCCTCGGCACGCGGATGGGTGGTGACGATGTCGCGCGGTACGCGTTCCTGCAGCAGCAATTCGCTCGCCCGGATTATCGGTTCGCGATGGAAGCGATCACGTATTTGGCCACCCAGGAGCGTATTGGCGATGGCTACGATCGTCATGCCCTGATGGTGGGCCATGAAGCTACGGACGATTGAAACGTCTTTGTTTTCGAGGACGCGGGACCGGGTGAAGTCCAAGGCCTCGAAGAAGCCATAGCGCCCTTTGGCGCCCAGCTCGGCGAGGCGCAGGTAGTTGCCCAGCGCCTTTTGCGGATCGACCATGGTGGCGAGCCCCGTCGCATACGGCGCAATCACCAGATTCTCGGACAGTCCGCGCTTCAGACCAAGGCCGGGCACGCCGAAATTTGAATACTGATAGGTAAATTCCATGTCGCGTGCGTTGTAGGCAGATTCGGAGACGCCCCACGGCACGCCCAGCGAGCGCCCATAGTCCTGTTGACGCTTAACGACTAGACGATTGGTCTCTTCCAGCAGACTCCCGGCCGGTTCATGCATTACCAGTAACGGCATCAGATACTCGAACATCGAGCCTGACCACGAGATCAAGGCCGAGCCATTGCCCAGAGGCGTAGCCGCGCGGCCCAGCCGGAACCAATGCTGGGTTGTGACGTCGCCCTTGGCCACGGCAAAGAGACTTGCCAATCGAGCCTCAGAGGCCAGTAGATCGTAGCAGTTGGAGTCGAGTTTGTTATCCACCAGCGAATAGCCGATCGACAGCAATTTGCGGTCCTGATCAAGCAAGCAAGCAAAATCCATGGCCAGCGCCATCTCGCGCGCCGCGTCGGCCAGCGCTTGCAGGCGGTCAGCCAATGCGATCGCCGGCGCGCCTGCCTGGAGCAGGTCGCGCTCATGCTCGAACGCCGTCCGACATAATGCCTCGCACCAGAACACTAGGTCGAGTGAACTGTCATGCCCGATCAGCGGGATGAGCTCCTGCGCCGCCTTGGCGGCCTTTTCCGCGGTCCGCCTCAGCGTAGGTGACGCTCCCGTGGTGCGTGCCGCCTTGAGTTCTGCTTCCATCTCGTCGAACGCCGTCGACAGCTGCAGCCCGGCATCGCCCATTGCTGCGGGCAGGTCCGCAAGAGCCGCGCGCGCTAGTTGCAATGTATCGGCCATACCTGCTCGGCTATCGAGAGCCAGGGGCGCCCGGGTCCACTCTTCGCAGGCATTGGCCAGCGCTATCAGGTGCCCGGCCAGATTGCCGCTATCGACCGATGACACATAGATTGGATCGAGTGTCCGCAGATCCTGTGTGTTGTACCAATTGAACAAATGGCCACGAAACTTATTCAGCCGGCGGATCGACGCAAAGCTAGCCTCAAGGCGCTCGATAGTTTCAGTGGTTCCAGCCCAGCCAAAATCTCGGGCCGCAACGGTCGAGAGCAGATAGAGCCCGATATTGGTCGGGGAGGTACGATGAGCAATGGCGGGTCGCGGGTCTTCCTGGAAGTTGTCCGGCGGCAACATATTGTCTTCGGCGGTGACGAAGGTCTCAAAGAACCGCCAGGTGCGGCGCGCGATCAGACGCAGTTGGTCGGCATCTGTCGCCGATAGAACCAAGCGCTTGGGTGGAGCGGGGGGGCGGCTGGCCAAAAGGGCCAGCGCCGGCGCAACAAGCCAGAGCACGGCAAACGGTAGAACCTGCGGCCACGATGCAGGGGCAATCACTACACTGCCGACACAAAGGCCGAGGCCGAGCAAACTTCCGGCCGCCATTGTCCGGTAGAAGCCGAGCAGGTCTAGACGCGGACTGCCGATCGATTGCGCCGCAGTGGTCCATTCCAGCAAGTGCCGACGGGTGATGAACAGCCGCACGAGCGTACGTAAAATCGCGTCCACCATGCGCCACGCTTGATCAGGGAGGAAAGCGACGGCCAGAAACGTTTGTGTGGCAGCGGTGCGTAAATCCGCCGCGACCGAATTGAAATGATTGTGCAGCCGCACGCCGGTGCGGCGATGCCACACCGACAGCAGGGAAGGCAGAAAGGCCGGCAATGCCATGGTGCCG
>JAQGJI010000091.1 GCA_028290685.1 Devosia sp.
CAGGCGTCATGTCTCATTCCTTTGTTGACGTACCCTCACCGACGCCAAGCAGCGCCGCACGGTTTTGCCCAAGCCGCCAAAAGCCACGAACGCATTCGATGACAGCTGGCAGGCGATGGACGAGGGATTGTGGAAAAGCTCACATCCGGGCCCCACTGCCCGAATTTGGAGACTTTCCATCTGGAAGGCCGCAACCCACCAGAAAGAAAGTCCACGCAGCCGCCAGAAACAACAACTGCATTACTTTAAGTATAAGTGGTTTTACGTACGTCGTTAAACTAAGTATATCTCCCCCATCCGCTCAAACTAGACAGTTCCTGTGCTGTTCTAGTCTTGCATCTTGGATAGTCCCAACGATTTATATTGGCAAGGGGGTATACAGCGAATTTCATACCCGCTAAAGTTGAGCGGACGAAATTTGTGGTAATTCAGCACCTTGCGGCGCGAGGCCCGTCGGCTGCGGCATTTTTCTGCCGCAGCGGGCGGGACTTGTTGACGTGGGAAGCGGGAAAACTATACTTGGGGCAACAAGCACGGGCGCTGCGTCAGCGCCGGAAAGAAGGACGGACATGCTCTCCAAAATCAGAGCCGCCGGTGAGCAGGCCAATCCGCTCAGGCTGGATGCGGGGGCCTGGCTCAAGCACTTGCGGGAGGATGCGGAGCTGTCCCAGCGCGACCTCGCCAACCGTCTGGCGCTGGACTATTACACCTTCATTTCACAGCTCGAAAACGGACGCGGCAAGATACCGTCCAACCGGTACCGAGAATGGGCAACGGCATTGCAAGTCGACGAGAAAGTCTTCGTCAAGAAAATGCTGATGTATTACGACCCCCATTCCTACGAAGTCCTGTTTGGCGACGAGGCGGCCTGACCACCACACCTTGCTCTTCTGGGGGACCAGCCCGCCTATGGCCAAGATACTGAGCTTCATCGGGGCACAGCAGACACAGCAGAGCCGGCCCAGCCACGGCGGCGCGGCCGCAGCCCATGCCAGCCCCGCGGGGTGCGGCGGGCGGGACTGGACCAACCAGGAACTGAGCGATCTGTACCGAACGGTGGCGGCGCTGGGCCAGGCGGGCATGGCGGTCAGCATGGACCGCGGCCAGACCGACGAGGGGGACCCCTGGATGGTGCTGTGCCGGCCCGATGGCGAGGTTTTCATCCATTTCTGCCGCCTCGACGGGCGCTACGTGCTGGACAGCCCGGCTCTGGCCCAGCCGCTGCGCGGGCACGATTTTGCCGAACTCATCGACAATTTCATTGCCCAGGCGGCACGCGCGGCCGCGCCCAATGTGGTGGCGTTCCGCGCATCCAAGGTGTTCCTGCACCCCGCGGCACTGCTGACCATGCTGGTCTGGTCGCTCTATGTCTGGTCAAGCGACACGTCCCAGGTGCAGGCCGGTGAAACCAGCGCGGACGACTGGCACACGGGCCTGCCGGAGGCCCTAGTATTGCCGGGGCAGACCAGCGATGGCGGGGCGGAGAAATCGCGCGATGGCGGGACCAGACCCGGCGCCGCGTTTGACAGCTCCGGCCCCGAGAAGCTGGCCAGCCGCCTGTTGCACGCAGTGGACCATGCGGGCGGCATGCCGGCGGGCAATGGCGTGGCCGCCATGCACATGCTGGCCATGATCAGCACCCTGGTTCTGAGTGCAATGAGCACCCAGGCGCTGGACCCGGCGGGCGATGTCGATGCGCAAACGGCCGGCGACAAGCTGGCCGGCCTGCCAGAGCGCCCGGAGCAGGCTCCCGAGTTCATCGATTTCCGTGATGCCCTGACGCAATCGGGGTGGGCGGGCTCGCAGGCGGCCCAGGCCCTGACCGCCAAAGCCACGGCCGTGCCGGACGCGGCGCTGGTGCAGCTGCTGGCTGAAAGCGACGGCGCCGTCGCCATGGCGGAAAAGCAGATCATCGCGATCGGGGGGGACGGCCCCGTCCTTGGGGCGATCGATGCGCTGGAGCTGGTGCTGTCCGATGCGGATGCCCCCTGGTCGAGCGGGCTTGCCGCGGTCGCTGCACCAAAGGATGCAGTGGTGCTGCACACGGGCGCGCTGGCCAATGAATTTGCGACGCTCCTCAACCATGGGTTTTCGCTGGCGCGCTACGAAGTGTCGGGGGTGAGCCTGGTTGCCAGCTTCGATCCGGCCGGGTTGCAGGATCTGCAGATCGCTGCCGCCACCAGCCGGACCGGCTTGCTGCACCTGCAATTCGAGGCACCGCAACTGGGGCCGGCCCCGCCCGCGGCGCAGGACGGCACCTATAGCGACGCGGCGCGGGCCTTTATCAGCTCGTTTCTGGCGCAATCGGGCGAGATCGAGGTGCTGGCCAGCGCCAACGAACTGGTATTGATTGATTTAACGGCGTTTGACGATACAATGGACCGCGCCTACGCCTATAGCTGGTCGCTGGACGATGGTGGAACGATCTCCACTCTGGGCCACTACGAATTTTTCGCCAGCTATGCCCTGGTGTAGCAAGCGTTGCGGCCACACCACGGATCAACACTGCGCCGATGCGTGTCCTGCATTTTTTCAAAACCTACCTGCCGGACAGCTTTACCGGCATTGAACGCGTCATATTCGAGATCGCCGAATCAACCGCATCGCTGGGCGTGCACACCGATGTGCTGTCGCTGAGTCGCAATCCGGCCAGGGCGCCGATCGCCATAGGCCGACATTATTCGCATCAAACCCGACAGGACCTCTACGTAGCCTCGACCGGATTATCGCTCTCGGTATTCGCCGCGTTCCGCCGCCTGGCGGCCCAGGCCGACATCGTGCACTATCATTTTCCGTGGCCGATGATGGACCTGGTGCACAGCCTGGTGCCGCCCGGCAAGCCGGCGCTGGTCACCTATCATTCCGACATCGTCAAGCAGCAGGGGCTGTTGCGGCTCTACAGCCCGGTGATGCACCGCTTTCTGGGTTCGGTCGATGCGATCGTCGCCACCTCGCCCAATTATGCCCGCAGCAGCAGCGTGCTGGCGGGGTATGGCGCCAAGCTGTCGGTGGTGCCGATCGGCATTGCCGATCAGGACCGGGCCGAGGATGGGGTGCGCAACGCGCTGCGCGCGCGGGTGGGAGAGCGGTTCTTTCTCTTTGTGGGGGCGCTGCGCTATTACAAGGGGCTGCCGTTCCTGCTCGAGGCAGCGCGGATGACCGGCCTGCCCGTCGTGATCGCGGGGGCTGGCGACGTGGCCGAGTTCAACACGTCCGGGCTTGCCAATGTCACATTCCTGGGCGAGGTGAGCGACGCGCAGAAGCTGGCGCTGCTGGAGCTTTGCACAGCGTTTGTATTTCCCTCGCACCTGCGCTCGGAAGCGTTCGGCGTGGCCCTGCTGGAAGCGGCGCGGGCCGGCAAAGCCATGATTTCGTGCGAGATCGGCACCGGGACGAGCTATGTGAACGAGACCGAAGTGACGGGTTTTACCGTGCCACCGGCCGATCCGGCACGGCTTGGGCAGGCGATGAAGGCCCTGTGGGACGATCCCGGGCGCTGCCAGGCCATGGGCGCTGCGGCGCGCGCGCGCTATGAGCGGCTGTTTACCGCCCGCCAGATGGGCGCATCCTATGGCGCACTTTACCAAAGGCTGATCTCTGGCCACAAAGGTGAGCCTTGAGAGTTCTGGTGACGGGCGCCAGCGGCTTTGTCGGCCGCGCCGTGGTGCGAAGGCTGCGCGCGGAGGGCCATGTGGTCCGGACAGCCGGTTTTTCCGGCAAGGTCGCGGTTGACCACACAATCGCGCTTGGGGAAACGGCAGACTGGTCGTGCGCCGTTGAAGGGTGCGACGCCGTGGTCCACGCGGGGGGGCGGGCGCATGTGCTGGGGCGGGCAGCAGCGCAGGCGACAGCAACCTTTGACGATGTCAACCGGGCCGGCACCATCACCCTTGCCAAGGCCGCAGCGCGGGCTGGCGCGAGCCACTTCGTGTTCATCAGCTCGATTGCCGCACTGGGGGAAACGGGCGGAAATCCGAAACGCGAAAGCGACGATCCCCATCCCAACACGCCCTATGGTCAATCCAAGCTCGCGGCCGAGCAGGGCCTGGTGGAGCTATCGGAGCAGACCGGTCTGGTGGTCACCTGCCTGCGGCCGCCGCTGGTTTATGGGCCCGATGCCGGAGGCCGCTTCCGCCAGATGCTGAAATGGTGCGATCGTGGCCTGCCGCTTCCCCTGGCGAGCATCCGCAATCAGAGAAGCTACCTGGCGGTTGAAAATCTTGCCGATGCCATTCGGGTGTGCCTTGCACGCGGCTCCGCCAGCCAGGGCCTTTTCAACGTGGCCGACGAGGGGGTCCTATCGACGCCCGAGTTGCTCGGCCTTATTGGCGCAGGGCTTGGCAAACCAGCCCGCCTGTTCGGGGTGCATCCCCTGGCGTTGCAAATCCTGCGCCAGCTCGGCCTGTCCCAGCCGCTGGACAAGCTGTCGGGAACGCTGGTGCTCGACACGAGCAGATTTCAGCGGCAGCTCGATTGGGCGCCGCCGGTGAGCTTGCGCCAAGGCATTGTGGATTCTGCACGACACTATCGCTACCGCGTACTTCAGGAGCTTGAATGACCGCCCCGATCCATCGCTTCAGGACAATACGCGCGTGACCATGCTCGGCCTGGCTGGACTTTGCCTGATGACCGCCCTGCTGAGCTGGTGGTTGACCTTCTGGATCCAGAAAAACGCAGTGGCCCTGGGTCTTGTGCAACATCCCAACTACCGCTCGTCGCACCTTGTGCCGACACCCAGCGGGGGAGGCCTGGGGATTGTCTGCGCAATGCTGCTGGCGGCTGGATTGTTGGGTCTGGTTGGCGCGGTTGTCCTGCTCCCCATCCTGGTGTGCCTCATGGCGATAGCCGGATTGGGCCTGGCCGATGATCTGCATGATCTGCCAGCCGTGATGCGGTTTGCCGTTCAGGGCGTGGTGGTTGCGGGGCTGATCTGGAGTGGCGGCGCGTTGCCGCCGCTGGCGCTGGCTCCAGGGCTGGCGATATCGGGAGCGATCCTGGCCATCGTGATCCTGGTGGCAGGCCTGTGGTGGCTCAATCTGTTCAACTTCATGGATGGGATCGACGGTCTCGCTGCAAGCCAGGCGATCATCATTCTGCTGGGGTTCTGCCTGATTTGGTGGACGACGGCGGAAACTGCCCTGGAAGCGCCGATAGTGTGGCTGGCCTTGCTGGCCGCTTCCGCCACATTGGGATTTATCCAGCGCAACTGGCCGCCGGCACGCATCTTCATGGGCGATGCAGGCTCCAACGCGCTGGCCTTGATCATTTTTGCCATCGCCATGTTCAGCCTTGCCGACGGGAGGGTGGCTTATCAGACCTGGCTCATCCTGGTGTCTGTTTTCGTGACCGATGCCACACTGACGCTGCTGCGGCGCACGGCGCGGGGCGAAAGGCCCTGGCATGCCCACCGCCGTCACGCCTATCAACAGCTTTCCCGCATCTGGGGGCACCAGCGTGTCACGCTGGTTTATGGCGCCGCTACACTGTTCTGGGCGCTGCCGATCGCTGTGATCGCCCAGCATAACGCGGCCTGGGCATGGCCGCTGGTGGCGCTGGCCTATGGGCCGCTTGTCTGGTCTGCCGCATGGGCGAACGCGGGCGGCCGATCGGAAGCCGGGGGCTGATGAACCGGGCGGGCTGAGCCGGCGACAAAATCAAAAAGAATCCCCCGCGCGGCCCCTTCGTCCCGGTCGGCCAAGGCCTGTTCAAGGCTGGCCAGCGCTAGCGGCAGATCGTCGTTTTCGATGCGCCCGGTAGCGCGAAGGATTTTCGGGTGGCGCGTTTTCTGCGCGTTGGCAGCATCGTAGAACAATTCCTCGAACATTTTTTCGCCGGGGCGGCTACCGACTGTGACAATCTCGATGCTCCCGCCCGGATTAGCGTCGTCGCGCACCGTCTCGCCCGCCAGTTGGATCATGTGGCGCGCCAGGTCCGCGATTCGGACGGGCTTGCCCATTTCGAGCAGAAACGTGTCGCCCCCTTCCGCCAGCGCTCCGGCTTGCACGATGAGTTCGGCGGCCTCATGGATCGACATGAAATAGCGTGTCATTTCCGGATGCGTCAGCGTGACGGGTCCGCCCTTGGCGATCTGTTCTTCAAACAGGGGCACGACCGACCCGTTGGAACCCAGGACATTGCCAAAGCGGACAGCACTGAATCTCTGCCCCGTGCCCGCCGCTTGAGCCTTGCCGGCGAAATGGCGCATGATGAGCTCCGCCCATCGCTTGGTTGCCCCCATCACATTGGTGGGACGAACGGCTTTGTCCGACGATATCAGCACAAAATCACGCACGCCGGTTTCAAAAGCGGCCTGGGTGACCACAAGCGAACCAAAGACATTGTTGCGAATACCTTCGAGCGCATTGGCTTCCACGAGGGGCACATGCTTGTGCGCCGCGGCATGAAACAACACCTCGATGCTGTTCTCTGCCAGAACACGCTTGATCAATGCGGCATCGGCAATCGAGCCCAGCACAGGAACAACGGGGAAACTTCCCTGCCCCGACAAGGTGCGGTGGGCGTTGTACAGCGCGAACTCGTTCTGCTCAAACAGCACAAGGAGCCTGGGAGACCAAAGACTGATCAGCCGGCAAAGTTCCGAACCAATCGAGCCCCCTGCTCCGGTCACAAGAATGGCTCGACCCTGAATCATGTCGCGCAACAAATCCGCCTCGGCAGGAACCGCGGAGCGCCCAAGCAATTCGTCGATATCGATTTCCTGGATCTGGCTGACCAGATACTTGCCGGCAAGCAAATCCGCGATATGGGGCAGCGTGCGGATCTTGATCGGATATTGCGTCAGATTGGCAACGATCTGCTGGCGCTTGTCGGGCGTGATCGAGGGCATGGACAAGATCACTTCCTCCACCCCATAGTTACTGATCAGGGCCGGCAGCTCATCGGGCGGGTACACACGCTGTCCGGCGACATCGCGCCCGTGCAGGCTTTTGTTGTCATCAATAAAGCCCGCGATCAGCCGCCGCCCCTGGGAGCGCAACGCCATGGCGAGCTGGGATCCAGCTTCTCCAGCCCCGTAAATCACGATCTGGCCCTGCTTGAGCTGCTCCTGGGGAGGCGCCCAGATAAAGGTTTTGGCGGCAAACCGGCTGCCCACAATTACCAGCCCACCAATCAGCCAGTAAAAGAACGGCACCGAACGCGGCACGATGCCGGTGCCGGCCATCTCGGCGAGGAAAACCACAGCCACCCAGCCCAGGGCGGCAAAGGTCATGGCCTGCAACATGGTCCATATGGCGCGCTCGGGAAGATAACGGATAACGGCTCGGTAGAGGCCCATCCGCACAAAGATGGGAATGGCGACCAGCGGTGCGGCCGCGATCAGCAGCGACTGCTTTGGCCCGGGCACGAAATAGGTGCCATAGCGCAGGGCATAGCTGCACCAAACGGCCGCGGCGAGCACAGCCATGTCAAAGCCGATCAGCACAACGCGTTTGAGGGGTCTGGGCAGACCGGACAGCGCCGTCCTTATGAGCTCAAAGATCGACACGATTTATCCGGTCCCGACACGCTTCAGCCTGACCTGAGAGCCCCACATCAGGTCGCCCTGCTTTACCGGCTTGCAACCGAAAATGAAAGCTAGGATCAGCCACACTGGGCAGACCCGGCCGCGGGCCAGGCCAAGGCGCGCAACTGAGCCCCGCCGTGTTGCCGGCACGGCCCCCCTGACAGCGGGGTAAACCCCTGGATGAAGCTGCTGCTTGCGGCTGCGCGCGCGGGCAGCCCGTCTTGCCGCTTTCGCCGGTGAGCTTGACCACAAGGGACATATCGGACGCCGGATGGATCGTGCGGCCTGCCCCTGCGCGTCAGATAGCCGCGCTTGTTGATCGCCCCGGCTTCCCTGAGGGCTCCAGATCGGGACGATAAGGTTGCCTATCCCGACGCCGGCATCGACCAGGGGCATCCTTATTGCAGGCTTGGACGCTGCCTTTTGGACAGCATCGCTATGGCAATTGTGGCCACAATCGTGCTGGCGACACTTAGCCAGAGGGACGCGGTGTAGGTTCCGGTCAGGTGATAGGCCAGCCCGCCCGAATAGACGCCTGCTGCGCCGCCAACCTGATTGAAGACATAGGCGGTGCCCAAAATGGCGCCGATCGCCCGCTTGCCGAACAGCTCGGGCGCCAGCGCCCCGATCACGCCGATGGCGCCGTAGCCGAGCAGACCAAAAACCAACACGAACAGAAGCAGGGAAACGGGTCCCGGCATCAGGATCACCAGCATGGCGGAAAGCCCACGTGCACCGAACATGATCAGCAGCATCAGCCGGCTTCCGATCTTGTCGGACATTACCCCGCTCATCACGGTGCCCAAAATGCCGACGCCGGCCAACAGCGCAAGTGCGAAGGCTGCGACGCTCTCGGAATAACCCTGGCTCAACAGGTAATTGGGGAGGTGAATGAACACCAGGTTCATCACCTGACCATTGGCGAACAGGCTGATGGCCAGAAACCAGAAAGCAGGCATGCGCAAGGCCTGCCGCAATGTGACGCCCGGGGAATCGGAAACCTTGCCAGCCTTGCGCGCTGCGGCCGCCTTGATCTTGTTGGGAGAGGTGCGCATGAAAACCATGACCACCGGGATCAAGACCCACATCGCGATGCCGAGGCTGAGCATGGCTGTGCGCCAGCCAAAAGCGACAATCAGCACTGCAAGGATGGGCGGCAGCACAATCATGGCGACCTTGGTGCCCGAAGTGGCGACCCCGAGCGGCGCGCCGCGGTCCTTGTCGAACCACTCGATAACGATTGCGGTGGTGAGCACCGGGCTGACAGCCGCAAACGCCACCGCGCTGCCAAGCCCCATGAACACCATGAGCTGCCACAATTCCTGGGCCAGCGAGGTGCCGCTTAGCGCCAGGCCCGCGGCGACCAGCCCAGCTGTCAGCACGGACTTGCCGCCCCAGCGATCAAACAGGAGGCCCGCAGCGGGCTGCAGCACTGCCGCACCGATCATCGATACGGCAAAGGCAGCCGAGACGTCGGCCGCCGATGCGTCCAGCGCCTGGGGCATGTGCGGCAGGAACATGCCGAGCGTGAAACGCGAGCCCAGCACCAGAGCCGTCGCCATGAACACGATTGCGACGATGACCCAGCCATAGGACAGTCCGGAACCGGGCGCGCTGCCTTGGGCGTCCGGCTGGACAAGGCTCATCGCACCACCTTGTGCTGCAGCGCCTGGACCTGGGCCGGTGTCAGCGGGCGAACCGCTCGATTAAACAGCAGCAAAAACAGCTTGGCGGTTTCTTCAAGTTCTTCGGTCGCATATTGGGCATTGGCCAGTGTGGTGCCCGATACGACCGGGCCGTGATTGGCAAGCAGCACCGCATGGTGTTTGCCGGCCTGCTGCCCGACTGCTTCGGCCAGCGCTTTGTCGCCGGGAGCGAAATAGGGGACGAGCGGCAGGCGGCCGACCCGCATGACGTAGTAGGCTGTCAGCGGCGGCAGCAGATCGTGGGGGTCCAGCCCATCCAGAATGGACACGGCCACCGCGTGGGTGGAATGCAGGTGCACCACCGCATGATCGCCACCCCGGGCACAGTACATGCAGGTATGAAGGAAAGCTTCCTTGGTTGGCGGATCGCCGGAAAGCAGCGTGCCGCCTGCATCCAGATGCGAAAGCGTCCCGGGGTCCAGACTGCCAAGGCTGGCATTGGTCGGGGTCATCAGCATGGTGCCATCGGACAGGCGCACGCTGATATTGCCGGTGGAGCCGGGCGTCAGCCCGCGATCAAAAATCGAGCGACCCACCGCAACGATTTCGTCGCGCACTTTGGTCGTCTCGCTCAGGATGGCGGTCATTGGAGCAGGTCCCAGGCTTTGACGAACATGTTTTCGGCGCCAAAATTGCCTGATTTCAGCGCGATGGCAATCGGGCTGCCCTGGGCGCTCGCATACATCCAAGGCACGCCCGGATCGATTTCCGGGCCAATATCGAGCTCCGTCAGCCCCAGCCCCGCGACGACCGCGCCGGATGTTTCGCCTCCCGCAACGATCAGCCGGCAGAAACCGTGCTGCACGAGCAATGGCGCCAATTCCGACAAAAAGCTCTCGACCACGGCCCCGGCTTGTTCGCGCCCCAGCGCGTCCTGGCTGCGCGCCACAGCTTCTGGCGCCGCGCTGGCATAGATCAGCGGCGTAGTGGACGCTGCCAACGCAAATTGCAGCGCATCGGACACGCTTTGCCGCCCCTCGGCGATGGCGACAGGATCAAGCTGCAGGCCGCTGAAACCGGCCCCGACGGCGCTCTGCACCTGCTGTCTTGTGGCTGCCGAGCACGACCCTGCCAGAACGGCAGGCCGCCCGCCGGGGGCCGCCGCCCGTGCACTGTCTGCACCGGGCGCGATGCCCCAGTTGGCCGGCAGGCCCATGGCAATGCCTGAGCCCCCCGTGATCAGGGCCATGCCGGCAGCAGCGCGCCCGATGGCAACCAGATCGGCATCGTCCAGCGCATCCACAATGGCAATGCCTGGTGCGTCGAGAGCGGCGGTAAGTGCGCCTCCCCGGACAGCGCCAATATCGACCAGCCGAACGGCGCGTTCCGTCTGCCGCCCCAGCACCTGCACAAGATTGGCATCCCGCATCGGGGTGAGTGGATGATCCTTCATGGGCGAAGCGGACAGCAGTTGATCGCCAACAAACAGGTGTCCCTGGTAGATCGTGCGCTTGTTGGTGGGAAATGCCGGACAGGCCAGCGTCCGATCCTCATGCAGCAGATCAAGCAAGGCATCGATCACCGGGCCGATATTGCCCTCATCGGTCGAGTCGAAGGTCGAGCAATATTTAAAGAACAGCTGTTCGGCGCCAGCGGCCAGCAGCGCCCTGGCGGCGCCAAGCGACTGTTCCACCGCGGCTGCGGCTGGAATGGTCCGCGACTTGAGCGACACCACCACGGCATCGGCGCCGGCAAGCGCCGCCGGATCGGCGGGCACGCCGACCACCTGCTTCACACGCATGCCGCCGCGCGCCAGCATCAGCGCCAGATCGGTGGCTCCGGTCAGATCATCGGCGATGGCCCCCAGGCGCAGTGGCATCACGCCACCCGAGAGGGCAGCGCCCCCCCTTCGAAATGGGCAACCAGATTGTCGATGACCAATTGTCCCATCGCCTCGCGCGCCTCCTCGGTGCGGCTGCCCATGTGCGGGCTGAGAACGACATTGTCGAGCGCCAGCAGCTGGGCGGGCACGCCGGGCTCGCTTTCAAAGACGTCCAGCGCGGCACCGGCAAGACGGCCGGACGACAGCGCTTCGATCAGAGACGACTGATCCACCAGCGAACCGCGCGCGACGTTGACCAGCCGGCCTGCTGGACCCAGCGCCTCTATCACCTCACGCGAGACGATGCCGTCAGTCGCCTTGCTGGCCGGCGCAATCACCACCAGCCAGTCGCTGGCCTTGGCCATCTCCACAAGTTCGGAGAAATACCGGTACGGCTGATCGGCCTGTTCGCTGCGCCCGAAATACACCACGGTCATGCCAAAGCTTTCGAGGCGCCGGGCGATCTCCTTGCCGATGCGCCCCAGCCCGAGCATCCCCACCGTCTTGCCATGCAACTGACTGCGCAGTGGAAACATGCCGTCGTTCCACTTGCCGTCGCGCACGAAACGATCCGCCTGGGGCAAGGTGCGGGCCAAGGCCAGCATCAACCCCACGGTCAGTTCGGCGACGGCGACATTGAGAACATCGGGAGTATTGGTCACCACGATCCCGCGCGCCTTGGCCGCGGCGATGTCGGTGGTGTCGACCCCCACGCCTTCATTGGCAATGATCTCAAGCCTGGGAAGCTTTTCCATCAGTGCCGCAGACACTTTGCCGCCGGCAACGGCGCGAATGGTTTGAGCGCCTTCGGCCATGACGGCATCGGGGTCAGCCGCGTTGACGATGGAACGGACGTCGAACAGCAGCTCAAGCTTTTTCAGGCTGCTGCGGGCGAGCGGCTTGGTCACAAGGATGGTAGGACGAATGGATGCCTCCCCAGGTTTGGTTTCCTCTGGAGTAGGCGCCCGAACCGTGCCTGTCCAATATGAATAGGGGGCTCTGTTATAGCCCAGAGGTATGGTTGATCGCTGTCCCATTATTTCATTTGGCGAATAATTTGGCAGGCTATTAATATTGGACGCATGCAGTCAGCTCAGGTTACCTCGGTGGCAGTTGGAGACGCCAGCCGGGCTTTGCGGCACGGCAGTTCTCCGCAAATCCAATCTGGAATCGTGAGGTTCGAAACGACATGACGAACGCAAGCAAGTTTACTTATCGTGACGAGGTGGCCGAGCGCCTTGCCGACTTCACGGTCAATGTTTCGGGCGACCTCAGCCCCGAGATGATCAGTTCGGCAAAGCGCGCGCTCAGCGACAGCGTGGCGGTGGCCCTTGGTGCCCTTGACCATCAGGCTTCCCACATTGCCCGCAAGTTCGCAACGCCCTTCACCCGTACCGATGGTGCGCTGATCTGGGGCACGTCCATGCGCGCCAATCCCGATCTTGCCGCCTTCGTCAACGGTTCGCTGCTGCGCTGCTACGATTACAATGACTTCTATGTCGGCCAGCGCAATTCCGGCCATCCCAGCGACATGACCGCTGCGGTGATCGCAGTGGGCGAATGGATCGACGCTTCGGGCCATGACGTGCTGGTGGCCCTGGCCGTCGGCTATGAAGTTGTCGGCGCGGCCTTTGACGCCTTCTCGACCGCACCGGGCGGCTGGGACTATACCAACCTGACCGCCATCGGCGCCTGCGCCGCCATCGCCCGCCTGCTCAAGCTCGATGTCGGCCAAGCCCGCGAAGCCTTCGGCATGACCGTAACGCCGCATTTTGCCACCGACGAGGTGGAAAGCTGCGAACTGAACGAACGCGGCGATCTCACCCTGTGGAAGCGCTTCAACGGCTCTGACGCGGTGCGCAATGCGTTGCAGGCCTGCTTCCTCGCCCAGGCCGGCGTCGAGGCCCCGGTTCGTCCCTTTACCGGCAGCAATGGCTTCATAGCCAAACTGCAGAACGAGCATGACTCCGCCGCCGTCATCCTTGAGCGCCTGCACAAGGACAAGCCGCTCAGCTGCATCGCGCAGACCTATATGAAGCTTTGGCCTGTCGGCTCGATGGCCCAAAGTGCTATCCGCGCGGCACTCGAGGCGCGCTCGCAGATCAGCGACCTCAGCAAGATCAAGCAAGTGCGCGTTTATTCGGAAGAAGGCTCCTACCAGCACTTCATCGAAATGCGCCAGGACCCCTACCATCCGATCAGCCGCGAAACCGCCGATCACTCCATGCCCTATGTCGTGGCTGCGGCCATCCTGGAAGGCAATATCGGCATCGAGAGCTTCGATATCGATCGCGTGCTCGATGGCAAGCGTCAGAAGTTCGTGGCCGAACAGGTCAAGTGCTTTGCCGAACCGGCACTCGGCACTCTCAAGGGCGGCAAGCTCGCCCGTGCTGCCGCGGGCTATCTGTCGCGCGTCGAGATCGAACTCGAGGATGGCACCGTGGTGCATGGCGCCGCCCAACCCTTCCCCGGCCATCCCAAGGCGCCATTCTCGGATGCCGATATCGCCCAGAAGGTGACCCAGAACGCCCTGCCTTTTGCCGGCCAGGACGTAACGGACCGGATCATCAAGGCGCTTGTAGGGTTTGACAGCCTCGCCAGCGTCAAGGATTTCACCAAGATCCTCGCCTTCGAATGGGCATCGAGCGCCCAGGAACAGGCCGCCTGACACTATCCGGCGCACCCACCCTTGTGTGGGTGCGCTTTTTCGTCAACAGGTGCACACAATGACTATGGCCACGAACAACCAGTCCATGCGCGACACGGCGCTGACCCAGTTATGCGGCTTCGACCAGCTCGACGAAGACGAGCCCCTACGCGCCGAAATCGATGGCTTCGCCTACGCAGTGTTCAAGGTGGGAGAGATGGTCTTCGTGACGGCCGATCTGTGCTCGCACGGCCCGGGGTTCCTGTCGGAAGGCTATGTCGAGGACTGCCAGGTGGAATGCCCGTTCCACCAGGGCAAGTTCGACCTGCGCACCGGCCTGCCGACCGCGCCGCCTTGCGAAGTGCCGATCCAAACCTGGACCCCGGTGATCAGGGACGGCATCGTCTTCATCGACCCCGCTTCGCCCAACCAGATCTAGCCGGCCTTATTCAGCTGCAGATGCCGGAAGCCGGCAACGAACCGCTCCCGGATCGGATTGGCATTGCTGCGATCGTAGATCAGGTAGATGCGGCTGAGCACGTTTGCGTCGGCCAGCTCGCGCCACACCACGCCGTGCACGTTTATCTTGCGCAGCGCTTCGGGGGCGATGGTGATTCCTACCCCGGCAGCCACGAGGCCCAATGTGGTCGTGGCTTCCACCGCCTCCTGCACGATCTGCGGAGAGAACCCTGCCTCGGCACAGATATCGAACACCTGTTCATAAAAGCCGGTGCCGCTGCCCCGTGGGCGCAGCACGAACTTGTCGTTTCTCAGCGCCGAGATCGACAACGGTCCGCTCCCGCCTGCAAGTGGATGGTCGACCGGCAGGACGGCCATCAGATGATCCTCATAGACCGGAATGATTTCAAGTGAAGTGGGCAGCACCGTGGAAATGGAGGGACGGGTAAAGCCAACGTCGACGGTGCCCAGCAACACATCGTCGATGATATTGACCGAAGCACGGCTCCTGAGCTCGAGATGCACGTCGGGCGCGGCATTGCGGAAGGCGCGCACAGCACCGGTGAAGACCGCCACCAGGGGCACCGAGGTGATGAAACTGAGCCGCAGCGTTCCCATCTCGCCCTTTGCTGCGCGCGTGACCGTCTGCACGGCCCGCTCGGCCTGCAGCAGAGCCAGCCGCGCCTCATGCAGGAACAAGTGCCCGGCCGGCGTCAGTTCGACATTGCGCCGCGTCCGGTTCAGCAGGGTTACGCCCAGTTCGCGCTCGATCACCTGAATCTGCAGGCTGAGCGGCGGCTGGCCGATATTGAGGCGCGCGGCGGCCCGCGTGAAATGCAACTCCTCCGCGACAGCAACGAAATAGCGAAACTGACGAAGGTCCATTCATTACCCCAATCGAATAACAGCATGTATAATTGATATTGGACTGCAAATGTAACGGCTGTCAATCTGCGGCTACAAACTGAAGCGCCGAGGTGATCTGAACCGGGCGCGCATCGACAGGAGATAGCAGCATGATCTCAGAGAAGGACAACGAGTATCTAACGCGCACCGGGCCAGGCACGCCCATGGGTGACACGCTTCGCAGGTACTGGATCCCGGCACTGCTCGCCACCGAGCTGCCCGCGCCCGATTGTCCGCCGGTGCGCGTATCGCTGATGTCCGAACGGCTCATCGCCTTCAAGGATACGAGCGGCAAGATCGGCCTGATGGACGAATTCTGCGCCCATCGCGGCGTGTCGCTGTGGTTCGGCCGCAACGAGGAAGGCGGCTTGCGCTGCCCCTATCACGGCTGGAAATACAACACCGAAGGGCAGTGCATCGAGGTTCCCTCCGAACCGGTTTCGAGCGGTTTCTGCCAGAAGATCAAGCTCAAGTCCTATCCCTGCATGGAGCTGGGCGGCGTGATCTGGACCTATATGGGCCCGCCTGAGCACCAGCCCCCGGTTCCCGAATATGAATGGGCCCAGGTTCCGGCCGAACACCGTTACCTTTCCAAGCGCTGGCAGCAGAGCAATTACCTGCAGGCCATGGAAGGGGGCATCGACTCCAGCCACGTTTCGTTCCTGCATTCGGGCGATATCAGCCGCGATCCCCTGCACAAGGGTACCGACGGGGCAAAGTACGCCCGCTCGACCAGCACCACGTTCGACATCCACGAATCCATGGGCGGGTTGATGATCGGGGCCCGTCGCAAGGCCGATCCCGGCTATCATTACTGGCGCGTCACCCAGTGGATGATGCCCTGGTACACGCTGATCCCGCCCTATAAGGGCAATGCCCTCAACGGCCATGCCTGGGTGCCGATGGATGACGAAAACTGCATGGCCTGGACCATGACCTTCCATCCGACCCGTCCGCTCACCGAAAAGGAAGTGGAGCTGATGGACAGCGGCCACGGCGTCCATTCGGTGCTCATTCCCGGCACCTTCCGGCCGGAAGCGAACATGGACAACGACTACAACATGGACCGTGAGGCCCAGCGCCAGAAGATCTACTATTCCGGCATCAAGGGCATCGCCATTCAGGACGCCTCCCTGCAGGAAAGCATGGGCCCGATCGCCGACCGCACCCGTGAAAACCTGGTCTCCACCGACAACGCCATCATCATGGCCCGCATGCGGCTCAAAAAAGCGGCGCGCAGTGTTGAAAAGGGCAATGCGCCTCCAGGCCTCGATCCGCAAAGCCACAAGGTGCGCTCGGCCTCCTTCATCCTTCCCGAGGATGGCGCTTTCAAGGAAACCGCGCTTGAAGCCAGCGAGATGAAAATCGGCGAACCCTTCGTCGCTGTCTAGCCTATCTGGCGGCCGGCCGTCAGGGCCGGTCGCCCCAACGCGATTTAGGAGGTTCCATGGTGGCGCAGCAAGGAGCGGTGGTGATCGTTGGAGCGGGCCAGGCCGGTGGCTGGGTGGCCCTGACCGTACGCAGCCTGCAGCCTGACCGACCCATTATCCTGATCGGGGATGAGGATCATCCGCCCTATGAGCGCCCGCCGCTCTCCAAGGATGTGCTGGCTGGCAAGGCAAGCCCGGAAAGCACCTACCTCAAGCCTTTATCCCATTACGCAGAAGCGGGCATCGACCTCAGGCTGAAAAGCCGGGTCACCGCCATTACCCCCGACGCCAAGACCGTCACTCTGGCAAGCGGCGAAACGCTGCCCTATGAGCAGCTGGTCCTGGCCACCGGCATGCAGCCTCGCTCTTTGCCCCTTCCCGGCGCCGATCACCCGCGCGTGCGCACCCTGCGCTGCATGGAAGACCTGGCCCCGATCCGGAAATTCCTGTCGCCCGGCCACAAGATCGTGTGTATCGGCGCCGGCTTCATCGGCCTCGAAATCGCCGCGGTCGCCGCCCGCAGCGGCTGCGCCGTCACCGTGCTGGAAACCGCCCCCGTGGCTCTGGGCCGCGTCGTTGCCCCTGAAGTCAGCGCTGCGATCGTGCAGCGCCACAAAAAGCAGGGCGTCGATTTCCGCTTCGGCGTTGCCGTTCAGGCCATTGAGGATAATGCAGGGGCGGCCCTGGTGAAACTTGCCGATGGGGAGACCCTTGCCGCCGATCTCGTGATCGTTGGCATCGGTGGACAAACCAATTGCCACCTGGCCCGGGAAGCCGGAATTGCCTGCGACAACGGGATCATGGTCGACGCGGAAGGGCGCACCTCGGCCCCCGCCGTCTATGCCGCAGGCGATGTATGCCGCCAGTATAGTCTTGCCCTGGGCCGCACCATTCGGCTCGAAAGCTGGCAGAATGCCCAGAACCAGGCCGTCGCCGTCGGCAAGCACATTGCTGGTGCGCCTGAGCCTTATGCTGATCTGCCCTGGTTCTGGACCGACCAGTACGATGACAATTTCCAGATCGTGGGCGCTCCCGAGCGCTGGGATCGAGTGATCTGGCGTGGCAGTCCCGATGACGACAAGTTCACCGC
Organism: Devosia sp.; assembly: GCA_028290685.1. Lineage (GTDB taxonomy): Bacteria > Pseudomonadota > Alphaproteobacteria > Rhizobiales > Devosiaceae > Devosia. The sequence continues at coordinate 17,586 of JAQGJI010000091.1, forward strand.
CATCTATCTGCTCGATGGCCGCATCGTTGCCGGCAACACGCTCAACAATGCGCGTGATATCCGCCCATTGCGCGAGATGATCCTCGCTCGTGCCGAGGTCGATATCGGCCTGCTCCAGGATACCCAAACCAGCTTGATCAAGATTCAAAAACTGCAGGCAGCCCAATGAACCTAGAAATCGCGCGTTCCACCACCGCCCTCTCCGCCAGCCTGGAAGGCCAGCGCGTTCTGCTGGTCGGTGCAAGCAATGGAGTGGGTCCAGCGGTCGCCGCCGCGCTTGCCCAGGCCAAGACAACGCTGCTGCTCGATGACGATCTGGATGGCGGGGACGGCACCGCCCTGATCGAGGCCGCGATTGAACGCCTCGGCGGGCTCGATGTCCTCATCATTTCAGCGCCCCCGGTCCATAACAAACCTGTTCTTGAGATGACGCCCGAGGAGATGCGCAGCGTGGTCGAGGCGGAACTGGTCGGTCCGGCACTTCTGATGCAGGCCGCTGCCCGTCATATGGCCAAGTCCGGTTACGGGCGGATCATTGCGTTCATGTCGATGTCGGGCAAGGCGGGGGTGCATCATGGCGTCGCCCCCTATGCCGCCGCAAAGGGCGGCATGCTCACCTATATGCGCGTCTTGGCGGCTGAAACGGCCGAACATGGCGTTACCGTCAATGCCATCGCCACCGCGCTGTTTGAAGCCCAGACCAATACCATGCCGCAGGAAAAGCAGGATCGGCTGCGCCAGCAAATTCCGGTGGGCCGCTTTGGCTACAATGAGGAAGCCGCGCATGCAGCGCTCTACCTGGCTTCCCCGCTTTCGGGCTTTGTTACCGGGGAGTGTCTCAACCTCTCCGGTGGCCGTTTCATGGATTGACCGGGAGCCCCATCATGATCATGCAGACCTTTATCTCCCGCCCGGGAAGACGCATTCTCGATTACAAAAATTCCTCGCCGCGCTTCATCAAAGTGCTGGCTGTGGGGGAAAATGCACGTGAGGTCATTGAGACCGTCAATGCAGAAGAGCGCGAAAACGTGCTGATGACCGGCCCGCTGGACCCGCACGGCCTCCAACCAATGGACGAGCCTGTTCTCGGCATCAAGCCGCACGCCGTGGTGGTGGTCCACCAGCAGGGCGACCAGGACAAATTTCCGTTCCTGATCGAGCGCACAGCCTCGATGCTGTCCTTTGTCGTGCTGGAAAAGAACGGCATCTTGCACGAACGGGACGAAAGCAAGAAAGTGCGCGCCATCCGCGCCATAGCCGATCTTTTTGTCACCACGTCGGATCCGGCCTTCGTCAAGGAACTGGTGGACAACCTGGCCGGCTGACAGCCCAAAGCCCTCGCCGTAAACCTGATATTACGAGGCGTCGCCATTGATTTGGCGGCGCCTTGAACTTATTGCGCATTGCTCTTTGTATCATTTCCATTCGGGAATGGAGCTGACACGGGTTATACCGTTGGGCAATAAAAGGGGGATGATTAAAAATTGGACTATGGTGCCAACTGGTCCGTACCATCCATTTTGCCGGCACAAGAAAGTGCGCCCGGCACGGTAGACGAACGCAGTGTCTAGCCACGCAAGGCAAAGGTTCAACCGCAGCAAAACGCGGGCTGAGTCAGCCCTGCGCGAGGTGCAAGCTTGCGGTGTTCGCCAGGCCCTTTGGCAGTCTTTGGAGAAGCAAATGCGCATGAACAGACGTACCGCCTTCAAATTGCTTGGCGCCGGGGCCGCCGGCACAATGCTACTCGGCGCTCCTCGCATCGTCTTCGGGCAGGATGGAGGCGTCATCCGCGTCGCACTTGACGAACTGCCGCGATCGCTCGACCCCCTGCTCTACCAGACCAATCCGGGCTACCGGGTCATGCGCAACATCTATGACACCTTGCTGACGGTCGACCACGCCGGTGACGGCTCGGTTCTGCCCGCGCTGGCACAAAGCTGGGAGCGGATCGATGGACGCACGCTCGAACTTACCCTGCGCGACAACGTCTTGTTCCATGATGGCAGCCCGCTGACCGCCGAAGATGTCGTGTTCTCTTTCGGGCCCGAGCGCCGCACCAACGAGGACTCCCCCGGCTTCGGCACAGCTCAGCAATTCCTGAGCACCATCGAAAGCGTCGAAGCGGTCGATGAGCGTACCGTGCGCGTGATTTCCGTCGTCGAAGATCCTACCATCGAGCTGCGCTTGACGGCATGGGGCTCCCAGATCGTCAGCAAGGCCGCCTTTGAGGCCGCTGGCGGCTTTGACGGCTTTGGCCAGGCGCCGGTGGGCACCGGGCCATTCAAGGTGCAGTCGCTCGGGCCCGACGCCATCGCGCTTGTCGCTTTCCAAGACTACTGGGCCGGCATTCCCGACGTCTCGCAGCTGACTTATCGGCTAGCCCCTGAACTGTCCTCGCGCATTGCTGGCCTGGTCGGTGGCGATTTCGACATCATTGCGGACGTGCCGACCGACCAGTTCGGCCCGATCCAGTCCAATGGCAACCTTGAAATTGTGGGCGGCACCGTGGCCAGCATGCGCGTCGTCAAGTTCGACACGCGCAACGAACAGCTCAAGGATCCGCGCGTCCGCCGGGCCCTGGCCATGGCAATCGATCGCCAGGCAATCGTTGATGCCCTCTGGGCCGGTCTGGTCGAGGTTCCCCACGGCCACCAGCTGCCCGCCTTTGGTCCGCTCTTTGACCCGGACCGTCCCGCCTATGTCTATGATCCGGAAGGCGCCAAGGCCTTGCTGGCCGAGGCTGGATACGACGGCACGCCGATCCCGTTCCGCATTCGCGTCGCTGCTTACGGACCCGAGCTTGCGACCTCGCAGGTGCTGGTGTCCATGTGGCAGGCCGTCGGCGTCAATATCGACATGCAGATCGTGGAAAACTTCGGGCAGATGATGGCCTATCCGGGCACAGGCATCCGCAGCGGTGTCGACCCGATCCTGGTTTCCGATCCCCTGTTCGGTTTGTGGCGCTCCTACAATGAGAGCGAACAGGAAGTGTGGTCCAACGCCACCTTCTATGAACATGGCCGTGTGCTTGAATCCAGCCTCGACCCGGAGGAGCGCAAAGCCGCCTTCAATGCGATGATGGACATATTCGACGAGGATCCGCCGGCCATGCTGCTGCACACGATGGGCGTGTTCTATGGCAAGCGGAAGGGCGTCAACTGGGATCCGTTGCCCTCGGTATACATGGATTTCCGCGACGCCTCCGTCGCCTGATCGCTACACTGCAGCCAGAATGGGATCGCAATGACCTTCAGCACCACAGATGATCCGGTTGTCAAAGTCGACAACCTCAGTATCGCCATCGCCGGGTTGATTCCCACCGAACTGGTCAGCAATGTCAGCTTCGAAATTCGCAAGGGCGATTATTTCGCCCTTGTGGGCGAGAGCGGCAGCGGCAAGAGCATCACCTGCCATGCGATGATGAAGCTGCTGCCGTTCACCCCGATCATCAAGGGCAGCATCACCGTTGATGGGCAGGATGTATATGCTCTGGACAAGCGCCAGTTGCTTGCCTATCGGCGCAAATCGGTGGGCATGGTTTTCCAGGATCCGCTGGCCGCACTAAATCCGGTGCGCACCATCGGCTCGCAGATGCTGGAGACACTGCGCATCTACTATCCCCAAGCCGATGCCGACGAATTGCGCAATCGCGCCATCGAGGCGCTGCGGGGCGTCCATATCCCGGAGCCCGGCGCACGCCTCGGGGTTTATCCGCACCAACTGTCGGGGGGGCTGAACCAGCGCGTCATGATCGCGCTGGCGCTATTGGGCGAACCCAAGCTGCTGATCGCCGACGAGCCCACGACGGCGCTGGACATGAGCGTCCAGGCCGAAGTGCTCGACCTGATCGACGAGCTTCGCCGCAAGAACGACCTCACCGTGCTTTTGGTCACTCACGACCTCGGCATCGTGCGCGACCGGGCAACCCATATTGCCGTGCTCCAGCGGGGCCGCATGGTTGAACAGGGCGCCGCCGCCGATGTCGTGTCTGCCCCCAAAGCGGCCTATTCCAAGGAACTGTTTGAAGCCGCGTCGGTAGAGTGGCCCGGCCGCGACGCTCCCGAGCGCAAGCCAGCGCCGGTTTGTCTAAGCTTCGACGGAGTCAACAAGACCTTTTTCGGCTCCAAGCGCGACCGTCAGATGGGGGTTGGCATTCCTGCGGCCAAGAACCTTTCGTTTGAAGTGCGCCGTGGCGAGATCGTCGCCCTGATCGGGGAAAGTGGCTCGGGCAAGACCACCGCCGCCAAAATGGCGATGGGGCTCGAAAAGCCGGACTCCGGCTCGATCATCATTCACCCCTCTGCCGATGATGTGCGCAAGCCGCTTAACGTGCAGATGGTGTTCCAGCACCCCCGCGACTCCCTCGATCCCCTGATGCGGGTTGAAGATCAGTTGCACGAAGTGCTGGTGGTCCATGGCTGGCGCGACAAGGCCAAGCGCCAGGAACATATCCTCAAGACCATTGCCGATGTGGGTCTGCAACCGCACGTGCTGGAACGCCGCCCCACCTTTCTCAGCGGTGGTGAAGCCCAGCGTGTGGTTATCGCCCGGGCGCTGCTGCTCGAACCCGACCTGATCATTGCGGACGAACCGTTGTCGGCGGTCGACGTGCGCATTCAGAAGCATATTCTTGAATGCCTGCAGCGCCTGCGCGACCGGCTCGGGATCGCCATCCTCCTCATCACACACGATCTGCGCGTCGTGTTCGAGATCGCCGACCAGGTCGTCGTGCTTCGTCATGGTCGCGTGGTCGAGGACGTGGCGGTCTCCACCTTCACCGATGGAGCACGCGATGCCTATACGCAGATGTTGATCGACGCGGTGCCCGGCAAAGCCCAGCCAGCCGCCAAGTCATCGTCAGTCTTCACCTTGCCGGAAAGCCCGGCTCTGGCCGCGGGATAAACGCCATGCCACTGCTCTTTCGAATTCTTCGCGCCGTCGTCTCGCTCTGGCTGATCGTCACGCTGGTTTTTGTCGCCCTGCGCGCGACCGGAGATCCGATCACCGCCATCTTCGATCCGGACAACACCTCGCAGGCGGCGCTCGACTCCTATCGCCAGCAATGGGGCTATACCGGCACGGTCCTGGACCAGTACATTGCCTATGTGATGAGCCTGCTGCGTGGCGACTTCGGGTATTCGACCATGTCCAGCCGTCCCGCGCTCGACGTGGTGATGGAGCGCCTGCCGGCCACTATGCAGTTGGTCGGCCTCAGCGCTACGCTGATGATCGCCATCGGGCTGCCTGTCGGCACCATGGCGGCCATGCGCGCCGGCGGCCCGCTGGATCGTTTCGTGATGAGCTTTTCAACGGTCGGCTTCGCACTTCCCAATTTTGTGCTGGCACTCGGGCTCATCCTGCTTTTCTCCGTCAGCCTGCACCTGCTTCCATCCAATGGCATTGGCAGCTGGCAGCACCTGATCATGCCCGTACTGACAATCGGGCTGTCCAAGGCCGCCATCTTCACCCGCTTCGTGCGCTCGGCCATTCTTGATACCCTGCGCCTGCAATGCGTCGTCTCCGCACGGGCCCGCGGGCTGACCGAGTGGCAGATCTTCTGGCACCATATCATCACCAACGCCGTCCTGCCGCTGGTCACCATCACGCCACTGCTGGTCGGCGCCATGGTAGCGGCCGGTGCAGTGGTGGAGTCAGTCTTCGGCTGGCCAGGCGTGGGCCGCCTGATCGTCGATGCCGTGTCGCAGCGAGACCTGGCGGTGCTGCAGATGATCATCATGCTTATCGCTCTGGTGATGATCACCACCAACCTGATCGTCGACCTGGCCTATGCCAGGCTTGACCCACGCACCAGCGCCGCTGCGGCTCACTAGGAACGGAGTTAGAGATGTCCGACGTCAACGCCACTGCCGCAAGGTCGCCTTCGTTTCTGTCCCAGTTGCCACTTGGGGTCATTATCGCCGGCATCTGGATGCTCATCTGCCTGGCTCTGATCATAGTGCTGCCCGTCTTTGTGAAGCTCGACATCAATGCCATCAACCTGATGGCGCGCCTTTCGCCCCCCGTCGGGTTCGGCGGCGGTTGGGGTCACATGCTGGGAACCGATGATCTCGGGCGTGACGTGCTGTCGCGCCTTGTCGCCTCGCTTCAAACCAGCCTGGCCATCGCGCTCGGCGCCACCATCATTTCGGCGGTGATCGGCACCACTATCGGGATTCTTGCCGCCCATATGGGCGGCTGGGTCGATCAGGTCATCGTCGGGGCCGTCGACGCGCAGGTCTCGGTCCCCTTCATCATCATTTCGCTGACGCTGACGGCGATCTTTGGCAATAACCTGACGCTGTTCATCTTCATTCTGGGGCTGTTCGGGTGGGAGCGCTACACGCGTCTGGCCCGTGCCATGACCATGGCCTCGCGCGGCCGGGGCTATGTGCTCGCGATGCGGACGCTCGGATTTTCCTGGCCGCGCATCTATATTCGCCACGTCCTCCCCAATATCGCCAGCACCCTGCTCGTGACCGCCACCATCACCTTTCCGGAAGTCATTCTTCTGGAAACCTCGCTGAGCTTTCTTGGCCTTGGTATCCAGCCCCCCATGACCAGCCTGGGCAACATGCTGGGCTTCGGGCGCAGCTATCTGCTGACCGGCTGGTGGATAGCGGTTGTTCCGGGCCTTGCCATATTCCTGTGCGCCCTGGCGGTCAGCGTCATCGGTGACTGGGCCCGTTCGGAAGTTGGGCGCATCTAGCGCCC
>JAQGJI010000097.1 GCA_028290685.1 Devosia sp.
TTGCGCGGGAAGTATTTTCCTTTGGCGGCGCAGACTACCGGGTCGGTGCCAGCATCGGGATCACCGCCGTTACCGGGCGCCAGCCTTCTGCCACAGAACTGACCATAGAAGCAGATGCCGCCTGCTACGTTGCCAAGGCAGAAGGAAGAGGAAGGGTAGCGGTTTACCCGAAAAACCTGCCGGCGGATCCTTTGCGCTGAAGTTTTTTGGGGGCACGGCGTCAAGCTCGCCTTGTTCAATCAGCATAGTGAGTGCGTCAGTGCGCATCGATGCTGGCAGGCGACGGACGGAGTGCTTGCGCCAAGCTTTTTTCCTCCGGTGTAGACGTTGCGGTGGGGCCAGGCCCAGGACGTGCGTTCGTGCTTTTTTCCGAGACGAACCATCTGCAGCTTTGATAGAGTCTTGACGAGCAAAGAGAAATGTCGGACGCGAGGTCCTCTTCTTCTGCCACCAGCCAGGGAACGCGCCGTGAGCCGCAAGGAATTCGAAGCATCGCGCATGCGCCGCATGAGGCGAATCGCCGGGCGGCACGGCTTGACGATATTGACGGCGGAAAAGCTGACCGCCAAACAGGGCAAGGGCGGACACGCGCTGCGCGACGACGAAAGCTTCAAGGTGATCTTCGGCCACAGCCCGCTGCCGTTCACGGCAACCCTGGAAGACATCGAGACATATCTGGACAAGCTCGAGGCGAGCGAAGAGTAAGCGAGGCTGTCCCAACTGGCAATTGGCCTCTTTCCGGGCCGGTGCTGTTTTATGTTATTTATTCTGTAACGGGAATCGCCGCACAATCCTTCCATTGGCTAACTTGGAGGTGCGTATTGTGTTCACTCTAATCAACGCCGACGCAGAAGACGACGACGCCGAAATCACCGATCCCCAGGAAATTGCGGAATTGTTCGCGGCCATTGCAGCTGTCGCCATCGAGGCGATAGGGGCAGGGCAGGCCAGGCAATTGTTCGATGCCGTGGTGGAACAGGACGGCAAGGACCCGAACTGAGGGGAAACGCCCATCCGGCAAGTCAATCTGGCTGGTGGCCCGCCGTGGCCTCCGGTGTGAACAAACGGTCTTCCGGGCGGGGCCAAGCCGCTGCCGCTTATGGACCGGGTTGACTGATCCGGACCCATCCGACAGGACTGCCGCGTGCTCCGGCCAGGAGGCTGCCCCATGATCGGCTCGAACCTGTATAATTCCGCTCCCGTGCCGACGCTGGTGCCGCTTGGTGACAGTGCATTGCTGGTTCGGTTTGGTACGGCATTAAGCAACCCGGCAAACAGCGCCGCGATCGCTCTCGCATCGGCGCTGCACCGCGATCCGCCTGCCGGGGTCCTCGAAATCATGCCCAATCTGGTTTCGGTGCTGCTGCGCTACGATCCCGATGTGACCCGCGCGGTTGCCCTGGCGGGGGAGTTGCGCTTGCGGATGGCCGCAGTGGATGGCGCGGCCATTGCAGGAAAGCACTGGGCGATCCCGGTCCTGTTTGATGGACCCGACCTGGCCGAGGTGGCTGAAACGCTGGGCATGAGCGAAGCGGCGTTCATCGCCGCTCACAACCAAGCCTCCTTGCGCGTGCTGTCGACCGGCTTTGCGCCGGGCTTTGTTTATTGTGGCTTGCATGCACCCGAGTTGGTTCTGCCCAGGCGCGCTGCGCTGAGGCAGTCGATTACGGCGGGCAGTGTACTGTTTGCCGCCGGGCAGACGGCGATCATCTCTACCGACATGCCCACGGGCTGGCACGTTATCGGCCACACTGAATTCCGCAATTTCGATGCGAACGCCACGCCCCCGACGCGGTTGCGGGCCGGTGACCTCGTGCAGTTCGAAACAGCACCATGAGCGCCATCATTGCTGTGCTGCGTGCAGGACCCCTGACCACGATCCAGGACGAGGGCCGTTTCGGCATGCTGCGGCATGGCGTCAGCGCCTCTGGTCCCATGGATCTGGCTGCGTTTCACCACGCCGGCTGCGGCGGCCGCGGCGGAATCGAAATAACAGCGGCGGGCCTGGAATTTCGCGTCGCCAGCGGCGATTGCCGGATCGGGTTCGCTGGAGGTGAGTTCAAGATCACCATCGAGGGAAAACCGGCTCAATGGCCCGGCTCGGCCGAACTGACAGCGGGGACCGTTGTGTCCATTACCCCGGGCCCCTCGGGCAATTACGGCTATGTGCGGTTCGACGCCGATATGGCGATCGAGCCGGTAATGGGCAGCATCGCGACCAACAGCCGGGCCAGGATCGGTGGCATCGCCGGAAGGCCGCTCCAGGTGGGGGATGTGGTGGAGCTGACCGGCCAGAGTACGGCCTTGCCCGGTTTGCCACCACCAGCGCCGGTGGACGGGCCGTTGCGGATCGTCTGGGGACTGCATGCAGATCTGTTCGCGCCCGAAATCCGCGAAAAGTTCGTCGCCAGTCCTTTTGTGGTCTCCTCGCGCCTGGACCGCATGGGCGTGCGGCTCGATGATTCACAAGCCTTGTTTGCGCACAGCACGGCTCTGTCACTGGTCTCCGACGCCATCGTTCCGGGGGATATTCAAATCCTGGGTGACGGATCGCCCATCGTTCTGATGCGCGATCATCAGCCGACCGGCGGCTACCCCCGCATTGCTACGCTGATCACTGCCGATCTGGGCAGGTTTGCCCAAATGCGGCCGGGAACCGTGATTGCCTTTCGGCCGGTCACGGTGGAACATGCGCAACAATTGCTGCGGAGCCGCCAATCATGACATCGATCGACCTCAATGCCGATCTGGGCGAAGGCATGGGGACCGACGAGGACCTGCTGAACATCGTTTCAAGTGCGTCTGTCGCCTGCGGCGGGCATGCCGGGGATGCGCCGACGATCCGCCACATCCTCAAAATCTGCAAGGCCCGGGGGGTACGGGCCGGCGCCCATCCCGGCTATGCCGATCCCAAACGTTTCGGGCGCTTTCGGCTCGTCATGCCGCTCGATCAACTGCTTGGGCAAATTCGCAGCCAGTTGTTTTTGATGCGGTTCATTGCCGAGGAAGTCGGGGTGAAGCTGGCCTATGTGAAACTGCATGGCGCTTTGGCCAACCAGACCGCCGAGGAACTGGCGTTCGCCATCGGTATTTTCGCCGCCATCCAGGCGATGGACCCCAAGATCGCCGTGCTGGCACTCGACAACAGCCAGCAGGTCCGCGCGGCAAAGGCGGTCGGGATGCCACTGATCCGCGAGGCCTATGCCGACCGTGCCTACACCAGTGAAGGCTTGCTGGTGCCACGGACCCAGGAGGGGGCGGTGATCAACGACAGAGATGCGGTCATTGAACGCTGCCTGCGTCTGGCCAAAAGCGGTGAACTGGTGGCAATCGATGGCACCGTGCTGAAATCGTCGGCACGCTCCATCTGCCTGCATGGCGATACGCCGGGGGCCGTGCAACTGGCCCGCGACGTGCGG
>JAQGJI010000099.1 GCA_028290685.1 Devosia sp.
ACTCGATGTCATCCCGGCCTTGAGCCGGGATCCATCCTGAGGTTTGGCAATCACCAAACCATCTCAGGATGGGCCCCGGGTCGGGCCCGGGGTGACACAGTGCGGAGGCTAGATGCGTGACGTTCCGTCCAGCGCGTATCGCGCCAGCTCGATCCCCATGCGCTCTTCCACAAACGGATATACCGCCGGGTCCAGCACGCTCGAACTCAACGGAATTCCGGTCTTTGGCACATGAAGGACGAACACATACATGCCGCGTCCCAACTGCCCCACCGACAGCGCCTGCCCGGCTGCATCGAGCGTCGTGATCACGTCGGGGAACGTCGCCAGCCGCGTGCCAGCCGCATCCTCCACGGCCATGTACTCGTTCATCACATGCAGCACCGTTGCACGGTCGCCCTCGCCGATCCTGATCCGGCCGATGTCGAAGGCTTCCTTGGTATAGCTCACATCCACGGCCGTGATGTACCCCTTGGTCAGGATCACTCCCCCTGTTGTTTCGACAATGGCATCGATCACCTTGCCCGGCCCCTTGCCCTCGGCCGCAATCATCGCCTCGCCGAGCTTGAGCGCCAGCGAAATTCCGCCCAGCGCCGCATGTTTTTGCACATAGCTGGCGCGCAGGGGATTGCGGCACGAGGCGATAAAGCCACCCGACATGTCTGCTGCCGTGCGCAGGATCGGCGACACCTTGGCCGTTGCCCCGCGGGTGACCAGTTCGATGTAGCGGTTCTCGCTGCGGTTGCCGCCCACGGCCGTCTGGATCACCTGCTCGGGCGATCCGGCCATGCCGATGGAGCCCATGTCCCCGGTCGGATGCGCCCGAATGTCCCCCACTGCATCGACCACCTTGGTGCCCAGTATCGCTGATGGCAACCACCCGTTCAGCGTCGAGGACTTTCCGTTCTGGCCCACCATCAGGCCGCTGAGTTTCTCGCCCAGCGCCTCCTGCAGCAGTTGCACGGCCTTGACGTAGTCCACGCCCTGCATTTCCCACGGCGTGCTCGAAGCGGGAGCGCCGATCGCCGCAGCCGTCGCCACCCAGTCATCGGGGTGCAATTCCTCGATGCTGACCAGTTCGGGCTTGCCGATGCTCACAGCGGCGTGCCCCAGCATGCGCCCATGATCGGCCCAGCCGCCCCCACCTGCGGCATAAACGGAGCCACCACGAACGGCGGCTTCAACGTCCTTTTCAGTCAGGATGCGCCCCATCAGATGTTCTCCTGCAGTTTGATATCGAGCGCCTTGACTGCATCGAGCAGCACGGCGGCGCCCAGCGCAATGTCGTGGGTCGTTGCATATTCATCGGGCGTGTGGCTGCGCCCGTCCTTGCACGGCACGAAGATCATCGCCGCCTTGGTGATCCGGGCCATCCAGGCGGTGTCATGCCCCGCACCCGAGGCCATGCGCCGGTGCCGGGCGCCCGCCGCTTCACAAGCTCCATCCAGTGCGCCCAGCAAATCCGCATCCAGCGGCGTCGGGGGATTGTCCGAGACGATACGGGGCTCGGAGATGCTCACCCCGGTCTTTTCGCCGATGGCGGCAACACCCTTGCCCAGTTCATCGATGAAGCGCTCCATGTCCTGGCGCAGTTCGGCGCGCGCATCGATCAGCATGCGAACCCGCGCCGGCACGACATTGGCGGCATTGGGCAACATCTCGAATTCGCCCACTGTCGCTGCGAAATGTTCATCGCCGCTGGCCAGCGCCTTGGCCAATTCTTCCACCCCGAGCGCGATCCATGCCGCCGTGGTCAGGGCATCCTTGCGCAAGCCCATCGGCGTGGTTCCGGCATGGTCGGCCCTCCCCTCAACCAGGATTTCGATCCGGGTGATTCCGGCAATCGCCGTTACCACGCCCACATCGAGCTTGTGGTCCTGCAGCACTGGTCCCTGCTCGATATGGAGCTCAAGAAAGGCGAGGATATCATCTCGGCGCCCCTCGCATCGGGGATCGCCGCCGACGCCCAGAATGGCCTGCTCCAGCGTCAGCCCATCGCTTGCGCGGGTCAGCCATTCGGCCGGCCGTGTCCCGCTCATGCCGCGGCTGCCGATGCACGAAACCCCAAAGATCGAAACTTCTTCGGCCACGAAATCGACCAGTTCGAGCGTGTGATCGAGCCTTATTTCTTGCTCCCGCAGGGCCCGGACCACTTCAAGAGCCGCGACCACGCCCGCTATGCCGTCGAACCGTCCCCCATCGGGAACCGTATCGGAATGGCTGCCCAGCATGATCGTGCCCAGTTCCGGGCGCTGGCCGGTGATTGTGCCAATCAGATTGCCGGCTGCATCGATGCGGGTCTGCGCCCCTGCCTGCTGCATCGCCTGGGCCAGCCACCTTCTGCCCGCAAGGAACGTGGGCGTGAAAGCCCGACGCGTGTAGGGCCGGTCCGGCTCGGTGATTGCGGCCAGGGCATCGATGTCGTCCCCGATGCGCTCGGGGCGGATGGGTGAGTTGTGGATCATGGAGAGACCCCATTAGCCCTGCTCCGCCCCCTCCCAGGGGGAAGCCAGATGGGGGTCCTGCCGCTCATGATGGCACCTGCGGCCGGACAAACCGCCCGGTCCCCGGCTCGGCGACCTTGCTGCCGTCGAAAACCTGCTGTCCCCGCAAATAGGTCAGCCCGACGGTCCAGGGCAGCTCGATGCCGTTATAGGGCGACCAGCCCACCACATTGTGCCCGCTGGCGGCTGCATCATACCGCCGCGGACGCGCAAACAGCACGCAGATGTCCGCGTCCCTGCCCACTTCCAGCGCGCCCTTGTCGGGCAGCCGGAAGTGACGCGCCGGGTTTTCCGCCATCAGCCTGGCCGCCCAGGTCAGTGGAATATCGCGCTTGAGCGCTCCCATGACAAACAGCGGCACCATGACTTCAAGCCCCGGCACGCCCGATGCGTTGGCCAGCATGTCGGGGTTGTCCTTGCGGTTTTCCGACCAGCTCACATGATCGGTCGAGACCATCGTCACATTGCCCCGGCGCACATGCTCCCAGAGCTTTTCGACCTCCGCGCGCGGGCGGATCGGGGGGTTGATCTTGGCCTTGCCGCCCAGTCGGCGGACGTCGTTCTCCTCGTCCAGGGTGAGGTAGTGAATGCAGCACTCGATGGTGGCGGCAAAGCCCTGGTCCCGATAGGAGCGCGCAATGTCATAGCCTCGCCCCAGCGAGCAGTGCACCACATGGGCCGGGCACCCGGTTGCAGCGCCGGTCTCATAGATCTGCAGGCTCGCCAGCAGTTCGGTGAGTGGCGGGCGGCTCAGGCCATGGGCGCGGTAATCGGTAATGCCGAGCGCCTTGACCCGGGCCATTGCGGCGCGAACGGCTTCATCGTCCTCGTTGTGCACCCCGGCCGCGAGCCCCGTCGGCGCAATGGCGGCGAAGCACTCTTCCAGCAGTGCCGGTGGAATGCGCGGGAACCGCACCGGATCGGTGCCAAAGGTGGAAAACTTGAAAGCGGCAACGCCCGCCTCCACCTGCTCAAGGATACGCCTCGCCCCCTCCTCGGGCTTGATCGTGCCATAAAGGGCAAAATCCACGCGCGCCTGCGGGGTGGCATGAGCAATCTTGCGCTGCACCGCCGCCGCCGAACACACCAGATTGCCCTCGTCATAGGGCATGTCGACAATCGTGGTCACCCCGCCCGCCGCTGCCGAGCGCGTCGACCAGATGAAATCCTCCTGGTCCTTCTGGCTCAGCGAATGGGTCTGGGCGTCGATCGCCCCAGGCAGGACCAGCGCTTCGCCCAGGTCATGGCGCTCCCGGCCCGCAGGTGCGACACCCTTCCCGAGCGCGGCGACTTTGCCATCACGCACGGCGACATAGCCGTTCTGGATGACGGCATCGGCAAGCACGATTGTCCCGGACAGGACCAGATCGAAGTCAGACATTGCACAGCACTCTTGAACCACTCGATGTCATACCGGCGCCCGCCTCAACTGCCCCGTCCGCGCCATCAACACGCGCTCCAGCGCCGACAGCCCATCATAGATCAGCACGGCCAGTACGCCCACCACCAGCCCCCCTTGCAGCACGAAGGCGGTGTTGCTCGACAGCAGCCCGGCGATGATCACTTCCCCCAGGGTACGCGCCGCCACCGTGGACCCGATCGTGGCGGTGGCGAGCGAAATGACCGTTGATAGCCGCACCCCCGCCAGGATCACCGGCAGCGCCAGGGGCAGCTCCACCTTCACCAGCCGCTGCCAGCCCGTCATGCCAACGCCCCTGGCGGCGTCCGTTACCGATGGCGGCAGGTTCGTCAGCCCGGTCAGCGTATTCTCGAAGATCGGCAGCAGGCCATAGAGAAACAGCGCCACCAGCGTTGGGGCCGTGCCAAACCCCAGCACCGGAACCGCCAGCGCCAGCACCGCAACAGGTGGAAACGTCTGCCCCACATTGGCCAGCGAACGCGACACCGGCAGAAACTCGGCGCCGAACGGCCGGGTGACAATGATCGCCAGCCCAACTGCGATGATCGTTGCCGCCAGGGTCGCGGCAACAACAATCACCAGATGGTTGAACGTGATATCGAGCAGATTGCCCTGATTGTAGATGGGTGGCTGCCCGTTCTTTGCGAACAGCCCAAAGAACCCGCTGAACAGATCGGGCCTGGCCAGAAACAGCACCAGCACCGCAAAAACGATCAACCGGAGCAGATTGCCGATGGTCATTGCGGCCTCGCGGCCAGCCGCGACAAACCCTCAAGCGTCACCTGCCCCACGATCCGTCCGTCCAGGCGCACGGGCAAGGCCGGCCGGCCGGACCACAACAGTTCGCCATAGGCATCGCGCAACGAGGCACTGGCATCGATCGGTTCACCCGCGGCTTCTCCGGGCTCGACATGGTCCGCCACCCGCGACAGCGACAGCATGCGGAACGGCCGTTCGCTGGTGCCGATCAATTCGGCCACGAAGGGGGTCGCCGGATTGGCGATGATCTGGGCGGGCGTTGCGCATTGCAAGAGCCTGCCCTTGTCCATCACCGCTATGGTGGTGCCCAGATGGATGGCCTCTTCCATGTCGTGGGTGACCAGCACGATGGTGGTGCCGAAGCGGCGCTGGATGGCCAGCAAGTCCTGCTGGGCCTTGGCGCGGATCACCGGATCGAGTGCGCCATAAGGCTCGTCCATGAGCAGGATATTGGGCTTGGCCGCCAGGGCCCGCGCCACGCCCACCCTCTGCTGCTGGCCCCCGGATAGCTCATGGGGCATGCGGTTGCGGAACTGAGCCGGATCCAGCTGGAACAGGCTGAGCAGTTCATCGACACGGGCGGCAGTCTGGTCCTTGTCCCAGCCGAGCAGCTTGGGCACCGTCGCGATATTCTGGCCCACCGTGCGGTGCGGGAACAAGCCATGCCCCTGGATGGCGTAGCCAATCCGGCGCCGGAGCTGGAATGCGGGGATACCGGCGATATCTTGCCCATCGATGCGAATCCGGCCGGAGCTGGGCTCGACCAGCTTGTTGATCATGCGCATCAGCGTGGTCTTGCCCGAACCGGACGTTCCCACGATGACGCAGATGGTGCAGGGCTCGATCCTGAGCGTCACCCCGTCGACCACGGCAACGCCGTCGTAGCGCTTGGTGATGTTGTCGATTTCGATCATGGGCGGCGCCCTCCGCGCGATGTCATTTCGACCAGCGCGTCGAGCACCACCGCAGCGGCAAAGGCCAGCACCACGGTTGGCACCGCGCCTAAAAGCACCAGATCCATGGCCGTCTGCCCAATTCCCTGGAACACGAAAACGCCAAAGCCGCCGCCACCGATCAGCGCCGCGATCGTTGCCAGCCCGATGTTCTGCACCAGCACGATGCGAATGCCGGTCAGAATGACGGGAAAGGCCAGCGGCAGTTCAACAACAAGCAAGCGCTGCCGGCCCGTCATGCCCATGCCCCTGGCCGCATCGACGGCTGCCGGCGAAACGCTGAGCAGGCCCACAACCGTGTTGGAAACGATCGGCAGCAGCGAATAGGCAAACAGCGCCACCATGGCCGGGGCTGCCCCGATGCCTGAAATGCCGAGGGCCGAAGCGCCCGGAAGGTTGGCCGCCACCCAGGCCAGCGGCGCGATCAACAAGCCGAACAGCGCGATGGAGGGAATGGTCTGCACGATGTTGAGCACATTGAGCACGGCGGCTCGCACCGGCTTGATCTTGTAGCAGACAAGGCCCAGCGGCACGCCGGCGATGGTGGCGGCTGCAACAGACCCAAAGGCGAGCACGAGATGATTGCGCGCTTCGGCCCAGAACGCCCGCTCCCGGGTGCCGTATTCCTTGAGCGTCGATAAATCGTTCCAGCTCCCGCTCCACAGCAGGAGCGCAACGGCGCCGGCAATGGCCATCAGGATGCCGATACGCGCCCATGGGGGCAGCCGCAGGCGGGTCAAGGCGTCGGTCACCAGCAAGGCAAAGGCAAACACCAGCAGCCAGAACCCGGCCCCGGGGGAAACCCGGGCGAAGCTATCGCCCGGGGGGGTCAGACCGGAGGCTGAGCGGCCGATCAGCACAAACAGGGCGGCAAGCACCACAACCCCGGCCGCCAGCTAGGCCAGGGCAGGCAGCTTGAGCAGCGCCACGATGGTTCCGGCCAGGAGCAGCCCGACCAACAATCCCGAGGAAAAGCCGGGCAGCGCGTCAAGCAGCGCGCGCGGCTCGCCAGGCACAATGCGGTTGGCCCGAAACAAGGCAAAGGGAAGCACGGCGCCGCCAACAGCGACCAGCGCGATCAGCACACCGAGTTTGTCGAGCGCCAGCCAGGCCGGGCGTGTGGTGGATGGCTCTGTTTCGGCAATGCTCATGCTGGCTCCCAATGGCCATCAAGTGCGGAGCACCAGAGGCGACCATAACGCACGCAAGTTCAACCGTCATTGCCCGGCTTGTCGGGGCAATCCATCGCCGTTCACGCGCGCAAGGAGTGGATCACCCGGACAAGCCGGGTGACCCAGTTGCGCAAAGGATGCGGTGCTGCAGCCAGGGCGTGCTGCCTTACCCCAGGAAGCCGTTCTGCGTGAGGTAATCGGTCGCCACGGCATCGGCGGCCTCGCCACCCACCTGCACGCGACCGTTGAGGTCCTGCAGCACTTCAAGCGTCAGGCCTTCGAAGACCGGCTTGAGCAACTCTTCGATCTGGGGATACTGGGTGAGCACTTCTTCCCGGATAATGGGCGCAGGCTGGTAAACCGGCTGCACGCCCTGGTCGTCCTCCAGCACCGTCAGGCCCGATGGCGCAATGCCCCCGTCGGTGCCGTAGACCATGGCGGCATTGACGCCGTTGGTCTGCTGGGCAGCAGCGGCGATCGTTGCCGCGGTATCGCCGCCCGACAGGGTGACGAGCTGGTCTGGCGACAAGGTGAAGCCATAGACCTCCTGGAACTTGGGCAGTGCTGCGGGGGAGTTCACGAACTCCGAGGATGCCGCGAGCTTGACCTCGCCACCGCCTGCGACCCAGGCACCGAACTCGGAAAAAGTGGACAGGTTGTTGGCTTGGGCAACGTCGTTGCGAACGGCCACCGCCCAGGTGTTGTTGGCCGGGGATGGCGACAACCAGACGATCTTGTTGGCGTCATAGTCGAGCTTGGCAGCTTCGGCATAGGCAGAAGCAGCGTCGTTCCAGATCGGATCGTCCGCCCGGTCGAAGAAGAAAGCGGCGTTGCCGGTATATTCGGGATAAATATCGATTTCGCCCGCGGTGATGGCTTCGCGCACGATCGGAGTGCCACCGAGCTGAATGCGGTCTTCAACGGGGATGTCGTTGGCTTCAAGCACTTGTTTGATGATGTTGCCGAGAACGCCGCCTTCGGTGTCGATCTTTGAGGATACGACCACCTGGGCATTGGCTGCCGTCACCGAAAGGACAAGCGCAGCGGCGGCGCTCAGAAGCTTGGATGTGAGACGCATAGGTTTCTCCATGTTCTCCGGACTATTCCGCTCGGGGCGGTTCCGGCTGCCTGTAGCCTAACCTGTTCAAGGAATTGGGCTAGGTCCCAAATGCTAGCCTATGGGGCCCAGTGCGAAAAACTCGTCCAGTTCCATGATGGTTGAGTGCGATATAAGTTCACCCATGAAGCCATCGGATTGCAATGCACTTTCTACGGCTTCCACCTCGGCCGACAGGGGGCGGTCGGCGAAATAGTACGCCGCGTGCTGGCGCACCAGGTCGTGGATCATGCCAGGCACATTGCCGGGCCGGTCCTGGGTGATGTCCAGCGCCTGGGCGGCCATCAGCGCCTCAAGCGCCGCGAGGCGCTGCAGCGCAAGGACTTGCCGTTCCAATCGTTCAACCACCAGAGGCAGGAATGCCGCCTCGTCCTCCATGCCGCCGGCCACCACCATCGAATTGGCCGAAACGGGGCTGGTCAGCGACAGCACCCTGGCGAACAGTTCACCGGCAAGCTTGGTAATGGGCCCGAAGCCCGTGGCAATGGCGCCGGGCGCCACCAGATTGACCGGCAGCCCGCGCCGCCCGCCATTGCCCAGCAACACGCAGCGATTAAACGAATTGCGCGCCACATGGGCCAGGCCAAGTTGCACTGTTTGCAGAAACACCGTCACGTCCAGCGGCAGCGATCCGCCGGAGGTAAGCACCTGCCCGCCCGCCACGACCGGGTTATCGTCGGTCCGGCCCGTCGCGGCCAGCAGGATGCGCCCCGATACCACCAGCGTTTCGAAGGCGGTGGCGAAAACCTGGCTCATCATGCGCAGGCTGAGCGGATCCTGGATATGCGTGGCACTGGGCCACTCCCAGCCCTTGGCATTGAAATAAAGCCAGGCCCCGACGCCGGCCTCGCGCTCGGTGCCGACATGGGCAACGGCCTTCCAGGGGTCGCGCGATGCGCCCAGGGCCCCTGCTGTGGTCAGGCCCGTCGCCAGCATGACGCGCACGGCCCCGGCAGCGCCGCGAATGGCCGTTGCCGCTGCCGCATAGCCAACCGCATTGGTCGAGACCGACGCCAGGCTATCGCGCGGCGCCAGCCGGAACGGCCGCAGCCCGGCACTGGCCAGGGCATCGGCAGCCGGTTGCCGGCGGCCATCGAACATGGCTTCCCCTGCCCCGGTCAGCACGGCCCCGATCTGGCCCATCAGACCGATATCGGCACAGCCGATCGAGCCTGTCCGCCGCACCACGGGAACAACATCGGCTGACAATAATGCCAGGTAGGCATCCACCAGGTCGGTTGTGCATCCCACCCTGCCGGTCAGCGCCATATTGACCCGGATAGCCATCGCCGTGCGCACGATGGGGCTCGAAAACGCCTCGCCGGTGCCGAAATGATGGGCCCGCACCAGTCCCAGATTGAATTCGTCCAGTTGATCGGGCGTCCACTCGACATCCTTCATGGCGCCCACGCCGGTGGTGGAACCATAAACCGGCTGATGGTTGGCCATCGCTTCTTCGATTACGTCCCGCGCCTTGCCCACCCGGTCCATGGCGGCCGCGTCGGCCACGAGCCGCACGCGGCGCGCGCCGATCCGGGCGATATCGAGAAAGCTCAGCGGCCTGCCGCTGAGGGTGACGGGCTCGGACAGGAGGGGAAGGGCATGTTCATTCATGCCCTTTCATATAGCCGTGTTCCGGTTCGTGCGCACGGACGATTACGCGCGCTGCCGCCACATACTCCACAGGATGGGCAGTGCGATCACCACGATCAGCAGCGCTCCGATAAAGATCGACATCACGATTCCCGGCACGTTGAGCAGGCCCAGCCCGAACGTCACCAGGCCCATGATGAAGGCGGCAAGAACCACGCCGATGATCGAGCCCGCTCCCCCCAGAATGGATACCCCGCCCAGCACCACCATGGTGATGGCTTCCAGTTCCCACCCTTCGGCAATCGAGGGCCGGGTGGAACCCAGCCGTGCCGTCAGCAACACCGCCGCGATCCCGCTCATCGCCCCGGTGAGGCAGAACAGGATGAACTTGGTGCGCGCGACGCGCACGCCCGAAAACAGCGCGGCTGTTTCGTTGCTGCCGATCGCATAAACGCGCCGGCCGAAATTGGTGCGTTGCAGCAGCGCCCAGTAGACCACGGCAAAACCGATAAACAACACCAGCTCGAACGAGATCACCCACCAGACATAGCCCTGGCCAAACCAGGAAAAGCTTGCCGGATAGCCCTTGAAGCTCTGGTCCCCCAGGATAATGAAGCTGATGCCGCGAAACAGGCTCATGGTGCCGATCGTGACCACGATGGAGGGCAGCTTGAGACCGGTCACGAGAAAGCCGTTGAAGGCGCCGCAGGCGATGCCGGTGCCCACGCCAATGGCAATCAGCACCGGCGTATCGGCGCCATATTGCAGCGCCAGGCCCATCAGCGTGGACGCCAGCGCAATGATTGCCGCCACCGACAGATCGATTTCCCCCGAAATGATCAACAGCGCCATGGCGAGCGCAATCAATGCCTTCTCGGTGAAGTTGAACGTCATGTCCGAGAGGCTCCAGGCGTTCAGGAAGTACGGTGAAGCCATGGAATTGAGGATGAAGATACCGATCGCGACCAGCACCAGCAGGCTTTCCCAACTCAGCACGATCGATTTGAACGGGTTGTCCAGCCGGTTGGGCAGGTGGCGGTGACTTGCTGTGCTCTGGGTCATGCCGCTTCCGCCCTTTTCAGAATGATCCGGCCCCGGCGCTGCTCGCCCCGTGCATTGAGCACCACCGCCAAAAGGATTGCCGCCCCGGAAATGGCCATCTGCCAGAAGGGGGAAATGTTGACCACCGGCAGGGCATTGTTGATGACCCCAAGGAAGATGGCGCCCAGCAGGACGCCCGCCACGGTGCCGATGCCCCCCGCAATCGACACGCCGCCGATGACGCAGGCCGCGATGATCGTCAGTTCGTAGCCGCTGGCAACTTCGGTGGACGCGATCACATAGCGCGACACCCACAAATAGCCGCACAGCCCTGCCACCGCACCGGAAATGGTGAATGCCATGAACTTGGTGCGTCCAACATTGATGCCGGTATAGACCGAGGCCGTGGGGTTGACGCCGATGGCATAAAACGAGCGCCCCAGGGGCGTGCGCGTCATCACCAGCCAGAACAGCAGCGCCACGGCGATGGCGAACCAGCTCAGCACCGGCAGCCCCAGCAGCACGGTGCGCTGGAACCCGATGAAATCGGCGCCCATCTGCGCCGCATTGACCCAGGCCCCGTTCGAGATCACGAAGACCAGCCCGCGATAGATGGTCAGTGTGCCAAGGGTCACCACGATGGCGGGAATATTGAGCTTCCAGACCAGCAGGCCGTTGAAGCTGCCCAATGCTGCCCCGATACTGACGGCCATCAGCAACAGGGCCGGGATCGGCACGCCGGGAAAGGCGGCATTGGTCATGGCCACGACCATGCCGGTCAGCGCCAGGTTGGCCGCCATCGACAGATCGATCGAGCGGGTCAGGATCACCGCCATCTGGCCCAGCGCCAGCATGATCAGAATGGATGTATCGTTGAAGATCGTCAGCAGGTTCTGCGGCTGTGCAAAGCGCGGAAAGCGCGCCGTGACGATGACCAGCAGGAACAGGATCGCCAAACCAAGCCAGATCTCGCGGTGTTTGGCCAGCCCCTTCATGCGGCCTGTTCCTCGATGATACCGGCCGCCAGCCGCACCAGCGTTTCGGGCTGGAGCGCGTTGTTCTCCAGGGTCTGGACCACCCTGCCCTCGCGCATCACCACGATGCGGTCGCTCATGCCCAGCACTTCGGGCAGTTCGGACGAGACCATGATCACGCTGAGCCCCTCGGCCACCAGTTCGCTCATGAACTGGTGCACCGCCGCCTTGGAGCCGATATCGATCCCCTTGGTGGGTTCATCGAGGATGATCACCTTGGGCAGCGTCGCCAGCCATTTGGCGATAACCACTTTTTGCTGATTGCCGCCCGACAGCGTAGACACGTCCTGGCTCAGCGAGGATGCGCGCAGGTCAAGCCGCTCGGTATAGGTGCGCGCGAGCGCATATTCCTCGGCCAGCCGCAAAAAGCCTGATTTGGAGGTCTTGCGCAGCGAAGGGAGCGAAACGTTCTTGAAGATCGGCTCTCCCGTGATCACGCCCTGCTTGCCGCGCTCCTCGGGCACATAGACGATCCCCGCGTCCACCGCGTCGGCGGCCGATCGTGGCGCAAGGGGCTTGCCGTTCAGTACCAGGGAGCCCGCCGAGGGCTGCGTCATGCCGAACACGGCCTGCATCACTTCGGAACGGCCGGCACCCACCAGGCCATAAAAGCCCAGGATCTCCCCCTTGCGAACGCTGAAGGAGATATCTTCGAATTCGGTTGGATGGCTCAGCCCCTTTGCCTCGAGCACTACTTCGCCCCGCTCGGCACGTCGCTCGGGGAAGATTTGGTCCACGGCCCGGCCCACCATCATCTGCACGATCTGGCTTTGGCTCGTATCCCGGATCAGCCCCTTGCCAACCTGCTCGCCGTCGCGGAACACGGTGAAGCGATCGGCAATGCGGTAGATTTCGTCGAACTTATGGGAAATGAACAGGATCGCCTTGCCATCCTGCTTGAGCAGTTCGATGAGCACGTAAAGCTCCTCGATCTCCTTCTGGCTCAGGGCTGCGGTGGGTTCGTCCATGATCACGATCCGCGCATCGATGGAGAGCGCCCGCGCCACCGCGACCAGATGCTTTTTGGCGATCCCCAACTCCTTGAGCTTGATATCGGGGTCGATCCCTGCGGCCATCGATTGGAGCGTCGCCCCGGCTTCCCAGCGCATTTTGCGCCAGTCGATCATCCCGAACCGGTTGCGCGGCGCATGGCCCAGATAAATATTCTCCGCAACGCTCAATTCATCGAACAGCACGGTTTCCTGGTGGATGGCCGTAATGCCCGCTGCGGAAGCCGAATGGGCTGTCGGCAGGCTGATCAGTTGCCCACCGATGCGGATTTCGCCGGCATCGGGCTGGTAAATGCCGGTCATGGTCTTGACCAGTGTCGACTTGCCCGCGCCGTTCTCCCCGATCAGCGCCGTAACCTGGCCGGGATAAAGCTCCAGCGACACATCGTTGAGCGCCCGCACGCCGGGAAAGCTCTTTGATATGCCTGAAAGGGTGAGGATGGGATCGCTCATTGCAAGGGACACTCTTTGCAACGCGGCACCATCGGCACCGTCATTGCCCGGCTTGTGCCGGCAATCCAGGCGATGTCGCCGCGAAAGATGGACCACCCGGACAAGCCGGGTGGTGACGTCGTCGTTGCCAGGCGTTCGCGCTGGGCGTCCAAGCCTCAATAGATCTGCGAGAATTCCTCGATGTTTGAGGCATCGAACTGGAACGGCGCCGCCATTGCCGCCGAGTTCGTGTCGTCCAGCGTCACTTCACCGACGCGGCCGATCGACAGCGTCGCGCCCGGCGCTGCTTCCTCGCCCTCGACCAGTGCATTGGCCAGCATCACCGCCGAGTAGCCCAGATCGATCGGGTTCCACAGGGCCACGGCCTGCGAGGCACCATTGTCGATGAACTGCTTGAACTCCGATGGCAGGGCGAGACCTGTCACGTTGATCTTGCCGATCAGGTTCTGGTCGGTCACGACCTGAGCCGCCGCCACGACGCCAACGGTGGTGGGGGCAATGATGGCCTTGAGGTCGGGATAGGATGCGATCAGGCCCTTGGCCTCATCGGTCGATTTCACCGAGTCGTCATCGCCGTAAACCGTGGCAACGAGGTTGATGTTGGGGAACTTCTCGGGCAGCACTGCCTTGGCCGCTTCGATCCAGGCGTTCTGGTTGGTTGCGGTCGAGGCAGCCGACAGGATCGCCACATCGCCCCCTTCGGGCAGATAGTCTGCCGCCAGCTTGATGATGGTTTCGCCGATCAGCGCTGTGTCCGAAGGGTTGAGATGCAGCTGGCGCCCTTCGGGGGCGACACCACTATCCCAGCTGATGACCTTGATGCCGCGCTCCATGGCGCGCTGCAGGGCCGGCACGAGCGCGTCCGGATCGTTGGCCGAAATGGCAATGGCGTCGACCTGCTGGGCAATCAGCGCGTTGACAACTTCGATCTGCGCCTCGGCGGTTGCTGCTGTGGGGCCGGTATAGATGACTTCCACGTCACCCAATTCGGCTGCGGCTTCCTGGGCGCCCTTGTTGGCGGCATCAAAAAAGCCGTTGCCCAACGATTTCACAACCAGCGCGATGCGGGTCTGGGCAAAGGCCGGGCTTGCCAGCAAAGCGGCGACAGCGGTAGTGGCGGCGAGCAGTTTGAGCAGTTTCATAGGTATTTCCTCCCTGGAATAACTAAAGTCTGGCAGTCCATTTTCAGGCGACGGCAGCGTGCCGTTCGCCTACGGCACTGGTCTCCGCCACGATGAGCCGCACACCTGCCGTCTCCAGCATCTGGCGATCTTCGTCGCGTATGCCCCCGTCGGTAATAACGGCGGCTATTCGGTCGAGCCCACACAGGATGAGGCTCGATCTCCCCGAAAACTTCGATGAATCCGCAAGCACGATCACTTCGTCCGCCTGCCCGATCAAGCCAAGCTCGGACTGCACAACCATCGGATCGGCTTCCATCAGCCCATGGGCGCCGATCCCCTGGCAGCCCAGGAACATGCGCTTGGCGTAAAAGTGTGACGCCACGACCCCGCCAAAAGGCGACAGGATCACATTCTGCTCGCGGTAGACCGTGCCGCCGGGGATGACGACGGAGTTGCGCGAATTGTGGATCAGGTACTCGGCAATGGCGAAGCTGTTGGTGAAGATGCTCAGCCGCCGCCCGGTCAGATGATGCACCATTTGATAGGTGGTGGTGCCGCCATTGATGATGATCGGCTCGCCGTCGCGGCAAAGTTCAACCGCTGCGCGCGCAATGGC
>JAQGJI010000100.1 GCA_028290685.1 Devosia sp.
GCCGCTCTGGCCGGGATGCGATCAATGACCGGCTGCCCGGCATAATCGAACGCTATGGCTTTGATTTCGTCGTGGTGAACGGGGAAAACGCCAGCCACGGCAAGGGCATCACCGAGCCGCACTTCAATGCCCTGCGCAACGCCGCAGCCGATGTTGTCACCCTGGGCGATCATGCGTTCGACCAGCGCGAGACGGTTTCCTTTATCGAGCGCGAGACCAGTCTGGTGCGGCCCATCAACATGCCGCCGGGAACGCCCGGGCGCGGCGCGATGTTCGTGGAAAGCCGCGGCGGGTATCGCATCCTGGTGATCAACGCGCTGGGGCGGGTCTTCATGCCGCCCATGGACGATCCGTTTCGCGCTGTCGAGGCTGCGGTGGCTGCTTGTCCGCTGGGTGAGCAGGCCGACGCGATCATTGTCGATTTTCATACCGAAGCCACCTCCGAGATCCAGGCGATGGGGCATTTCCTGGATGGCCGGGTCAGCCTTGTCGTGGGAACCCACACCCATATCCCGACAGCCGACCAGCGCATCCTGCGGGGCGGGACTGCCCTGATGGCCGACGCAGGCATGTGCGGCGACTTCGATTCCATTATCGGCACCGAAACCGACGAGCCGCTCAACCGGTTCTTGACGGGCATCCCCAATGGCCGCTTCAGCCCAGCCGATGGAGAAGCAACCCTGTGCGGGGTCGCCATCGAAACCGATCCGCGCACCGGCCTCGCCAGCAAGGTTCTGCCCGTGCGGCTGGGCGGCACGCTGGCGCCAGCCGAGCCCCTGTTCTAGCCCGGCTTCACAAGCGGCCCCTGCTTGCCTATAACGCGCCACCAATCCAGAATTCCAAGACGAGGGGAGTGACCGATGGCTGGCCATTCACATGCCAAGAATATCATGCACCGCAAGGGAAAGTCCGATGCGGTACGCTCAAAGGTCTTTTCCAAGCTGGCGCGCGAAATCACCGTCGCCGCCAAGATGGGCATGCCGGACCCGGCGTTCAATTCCCGCCTGCGCCTGGCCGTGACCAATGCGCGTGCGCAATCCATGCCCAAGGACAACATCGATCGCGCCATCAAGAAGGCCACCGGCTCGGATGGTGAGAACTATGACGAGATCCGCTATGAAGGCTATGGTCCGGGCGGCGTTGCGATCATCGTCGAAACGCTGACCGACAACCGTAACCGCACCGCGTCCAATGTGCGCTCCTATTTTTCCAAGAACGGGGGGGCCATGGGCGAAACCAATTCGGTGGGCTTCATGTTCGACAAGGTCGGCGAGATCACCTATCCGGCCAAGGCAGGCACCGAGGACAAGGTGATGGAAGCGGCCATCGAGGCGGGCGCCGACGATGTCGAGAGCGACGCGGAAGGCCACTACATCACCACCTCGTTTGAAGCCATGGTCGATGTCGCAGCAGCGCTGGAAAAGGTGCTGGGGGAAGCGGAGTCCGTCAAGGCCGTCTGGAAGCCGCAGACCAGCACCCCGATCGACGCCGAAAAAGGCGCCACGCTGATGAAGCTGATCGCCACCCTCGAAGAAGACGATGACGTCCAGAACGTTTATTCGAACTTCGAGATGAGCGAGGAAGATGCTGCCAAGCTCGACGCCTGACGTGACGTCGTTTTCATGAGGGCGGCTCCTGGGGGCCGTCCTTGTTCTATGCGCTGCGCTGCAGCGCGACGGCCGGATGATCCTCCAGATGCACGACCGCGGTGCGGTTGCGCCCGGTTTTCTTGACCCCGTACAGTCTTTGGTCGGCCGTGCGAAACAGGTGCGAATAGCTGGCCGGGCCTTCAAACACGGCGCCCCCTATGCTCACCGAAAGGGGGCGCGGCTGGCCGTCAGGGGCAAATTCGACAAGGCTGACGGCGGCCCGGATGCGTTCGGCGATGGCTGTCGCGCCGGGCTGGTCAACCTCGGGCAGGTAAACGGCAAATTCTTCCCCGCCCATGCGGCCCACAAGATCGCCGGGGCGCAGCGCCGAGCGGATCGACTGCGCGATCATGGTCAGCGCTTCATCGCCGACCTCATGGCCAAAAACATCGTTGATGGATTTGAAATGGTCGGCATCGATCATCAGCAGCGCCCCCGTGCTGCGCGGGTCCAGTTGCTGCAGCATCTGATCGACCTTGCCGGTAAAGGCGCCGCGGTTGAGGCAACCGGTCAGGCTGTCCGCTCCCGCCACCAGGCGCAGGCGCCGATTGACTTCCCCAAGGCCGCGCAGGCGCAGGCTCATGTACAGCAACACCGGGGTAACCAGCACGAGGGGCAGAATGGTTGCACTGACCAGCGAGCGGTGCACCGCATCGGGGCCAAGATCGCCGAAAAACACGGCATTGAAGACGATCGATATGATTACGCAGGCTGCGGTGCCGGCCAGGGTCCAGCGCCCGGGGCCGGACCAGTTGTGCAGGGCAGGCATGGCTTTGGCAGACTTCATGGGAGTCAGCGCCTCGCGGTGAATGGGCCGATTGCTTCGAACGCCATCGTGCTGGCAAGGTAGGGGAGCCGTGTTGAAGATTGTATTGCGATCATCCCCGCAATTTGGATTGCTATGCGTTTTCCACCGCAGCCGTTGCCTTTTTGTTCACATAGAACTTGGTAGTGTCGGGCTAATCGGACTAAGGAGCAGCACATGAATGCATCAATCCGAATCATTGGCATCGACCCGGGGCTGCGCCGCTGTGGCTGGGGGGTCATCGACACCCTGGGCAATCGGCTGAGCTTTGTTGGAGCCGGCACGGTCACCCCGCCCATCGAGGGCTCGCTGGCCGAGCGGCTTGCCGTGCTGTTTGCCGATCTGGGAGCGGTTCTTGATCGCTTCGCACCCCAGGAGGCCGCCGTGGAAGAAACCTTTGTCAATGCCGGGGCCCGCTCGGCGCTGATCCTGGGTCAGGCACGTGGCGTGGCCCTGCTGAGCCCGGCCGTCCGGCACATCGAAGTGTCCGAATATGCAACCAATCTGGTCAAGAAAACCGTCGTCGGAACGGGTCATGCCGACAAGGCGCAGATCCAGCTGATGGTCAAGACGCTGCTGCCGGCGGCAAACTTCAAGGGCGCCGATGCGGCCGATGCCCTGGCGGTGGCCATCTGCCACGCGCATCACCGGGTGGCCAATATGCGGCTGAAGGCTCTTGCATGATCGGCAAGCTCAAGGGCCTTGTAGATAGTTTCGGCGACGATTGGGTGCTGATCGACTGCAATGGCGTGTGCTACGAGGCGTTCTGCTCGGGCCGCACCTTGCAGGCCTTGCCCCGCGTCGGGGGAGCGGCCGTGGTGTTCATCGAAACCATTGTGCGCGAGGATATGATCCGTCTCTACGGCTTTGCGACCGAGGCCGAAAAGAGCTGGTTCAACCTTTTGATGACGGTGCAGGGGGTCGGCGCCCGCGTCGCCCTGTCGATTCTTTCCGTGCTTTCTCCGTCCGAACTGACCACCGCCATTGCCCTGCAGGACAAAGTCATGATCGGGCGCGCCAATGGCGTTGGTCCCAAGCTGGCCGTGCGCCTTGTCACCGAGCTCAAGGGCAAGCTGCCCCAGGGCGGGGGCATCGATCCCGGCACGTTGGGTCTGCAGGCAGCGTTGGGTGAAGGGGTTGCGCCCAGCGCGGTCGCCGACGCGGTGTCCGCGCTCACCAATCTGGGCTATTCCAGCGCGCAGGCCTCGGCGGCCTTGGCCCGCATCATTGCCCGCGACGGCGACGGGGTCAAAACTGAAACATTGATTCGGCTTGGATTGCGGGAGTTGAGCAGTTGACCCAATTGACCTCCCCCGCCGCCGGGCGTGACGATCCGCTCGATGTTTCGCTGCGCCCCACCGGCTTTTCCGAATTCGTCGGTCAGGCCGCCGCCCGGGCAAACCTGGAGGTCTTCATCAAGGCCGCCAAGCAGCGCGGCGCGGCGCTTGACCATGTGCTGTTCGTGGGCCCGCCCGGCCTTGGCAAGACCACGCTGGCGCAGATCATTTCGCGCGAGCTGGGCGTTGGTTTTCGCGCCACCTCTGGTCCGGTGATCGCCAAGGCGGGCGATCTGGCGGCCCTGCTGACCAATCTTGAAGACCGCGATGTTCTGTTTATCGATGAAATTCACCGGCTCAACCCGGCCATCGAAGAAGTGCTGTATCCGGCCATGGAGGATTTTCAGCTCGATCTGATCATCGGGGAGGGCCCCGCCGCCCGCTCCGTCCGCATCGATCTGGCGCGGTTTACCCTTGTTGGTGCCACCACCCGCGCGGGCCTGCTCACCACGCCCCTGCGCGACCGTTTCGGCATTCCGGTGCGGCTCAATTTCTACACCCCCGAGGAACTGGTACAGATCGTCACCCGTGGCGCGCGCCTCCTGGGCATGCCCATGGCCCCCGAGGGCGCGCTCGAGATCGCCCGCCGTTCGCGCGGTACCCCCCGTATTGCCGGGCGCCTGCTGCGCCGCGTCACCGATTTCGCGCTGGTCGATGGGTCGGGGGAAATTACCCGCGCCATTGCCGACAAGGCGCTCCTGCGGCTCGATGTGGATGGGCGCGGCCTTGACCAGCTGGACCGGCGCTATCTCACCACCATTGCCGATTTCTACAATGGCGGCCCGGTGGGCATCGAAACCATCGCCGCCGCCCTCAGCGAACCGCGCGACGCGATCGAGGAGATCGTCGAGCCCTACCTTTTGCAGCAGGGTTTCATCCAGCGCACGCCCCGGGGGCGCATGCTCACCGGGCTGGCCTTTCAGCATCTGGGTCGCGTGCTTCCGCAGGGCTTCATCGGGCTGCAGACGAGCCTGTTCGAAGAACCAGAGGGCGAGGCGTGAAGCCTGTGGTCCGCGTCGCGCGCTACGCTCCCGCCATCGAGGGCTGGCCTGCGGGCATTCCGCTGCGCATTGCCATGCTCACCGATTTTCACTGCTGCGAACCGTTCATGGATGCGCGCCGGGTCGCGGCCGTCTGTGCTCAGGCCAATGCGCTGGCACCAGACCTCATTGTCCTGCTCGGCGACTACCTTTCGGGGCCGCGCTTCAGCACGCCTCCATCGGGGTCATGGGCTGCTCCACTCAAGGCCCTGTCCGCCCCGCTCGGGGTGCATGCGGTATTGGGCAATCACGACTACAACGATCAGCCTCGGGGCGAACCCACGGCGGTTGAGCGGGCGCTCGGCGCTGTCGGCATTCCCGTCTACATCAATCGAGCGGTGCGGATCGAGCACGCCGGACACCGCTTCTGGCTGGCCGGACTGGGCGATCAATACGCCTATCTTCCTCATGGCTCAGCCCAGCAGGCGGGCCATGGCGTCGACGACCTGCCCGCCGTTCTGGCGCAGATCACCACCGATGAGCCCCTGCTGCTGATGGCCCATGAGCCCGATATCTTTGCCGATCTGCCCTCCCGTGTGGCGCTCACCATGAGCGGGCACACCCATGCCGGCCAGGTAAGGCTGTTCGGCCATGCTCCGGTGGTGCCCTCCCGTTTCGGCCGGCGCTTCCTGCACGGCCACATGGTCGAGGCTGGCAGGCATCTGATTGTTTCATCGGGCCTTGGTTATTCCGGCCTGCCGGTCCGGTTCGGTGCGCCGCCTGAGATTGTGGTTGTCGAGCTTGCTGGAGAACCCCGCCCATGAGCGAGCATGACTTTCCCGTCCGGGTCTACTACGAAGACACCGACTTCTCGGGCAATGTCTACCACGCCGCCTATCTGCAGTTCCTTGAGCGTGGGCGCACTGAATGGCTGCGGCAGGCAGGTATCCATCATGGGGAACTGGCCCGGCAGGGCATCGCCTTTGCCGTACGCTCGATGGAGATTCAGTTCGACGGGGCGGCTCACATCGATGATCTGCTGACGGTCAGGACAGCGGTCACGGCAATCACCGGCGCCCGGCTGGTGCTGAGCCAGCAGGTTCTGCGCAGCGGTGACGTGCTCACCCGGGCCGGTGTCACGATTGTCGCAATCCGCACAACCGGCGGAGCGGTTCGCCTGCCCAGGGCCATCATTGATCGCTTCGCTCCGCAGGGGTAGGTGCTGCGGCATACCGGCAGCGCCCGTCCGACTCTTTTTATTAACCAATCCTTGACCATAATCCCACCGAACCGAACACGTGCCCGGCAACGGCCCCTCGCAGGGCTGTCATGGCCGGCATTTCTCTTAATTTTGACAGAATTCGATCCCATCGCCTCAGGCCTTGTGGGTCGGGCAAAACCAACCGGGCCGAAAAGGATCACTTCATGGAAGCCATGGATGCTGTGGCAGCAACCGCTCCACACGCCGACTTGTCGATGTGGGGCTTG
Source organism: Devosia sp. (assembly GCA_028290685.1). Lineage (GTDB taxonomy): Bacteria > Pseudomonadota > Alphaproteobacteria > Rhizobiales > Devosiaceae > Devosia. The sequence continues at coordinate 6,260 of JAQGJI010000100.1, forward strand.
TTCTGGGCTGCCGACTGGATCGTGAAATCGGTCATGATCGGCCTGCTTGGAGCCTCGATCTGGTGCTGGGCGATCATCGTGGACAAAACCATCACCTATCGCCGCATGACCGCTGAGATGAACCGCTTCGAGCGCACGTTCTGGTCGGGCCAGTCGCTCGAAGAGCTGTACCAGCAGCAGTCGGAGCGGGTTTCCGGCGGGCTCGGCGCCGTGTTCGTTGCCGCCATGAAGGAGTGGAAGCGCAGTCACGAGCAGAACGCGGCAAGCTTTGTTGGCATGCAGCAGCGCCTCGACAAGGTTCTTGATGTGGCCATTGCGCGCGAAAGCGAGAGCTTGGAAAAGCGCCTGGGATTTCTCGCCACCATCGGCTCGGCCGGCCCGTTCATCGGCCTGTTCGGCACGGTTTGGGGCATCATGAATGCGTTCACCGCCATCGCCGCCTCGTCAAACACCAGCCTGGCTGTTGTCGCGGGTCCGATCGCCGAGGCCCTGTTCGCGACCGCCATCGGCCTTGTCGCGGCTATCCCCGCGGTTATCGCCTACAACAAGTTGAGCTCGGATGCCGGAAAGTTGATCGGGCGGCTCGAGGGCTTTGCCGACGAGTTCTCGACCATTCTGAGCCGGCAACTCGAAGCCCGGAGCCGCTGATATGGGCATGAATGTCTCGGGTGGCGGGGGCGGCGGTGGCCGCCGCCGCAGCCGCAAAAAGGCAGTTATGAGCGAAATCAACATCACGCCCATGGTGGACGTGATGCTGGTGCTGCTGATCATTTTCATGGTGGCCGCGCCTATGATGACTTCGGGCGTGCCTCTTGATCTGCCCAGTTCCTCCGCTGCGGCCATGCCCAACCAGGCCGATCCGATCACCGTGGGCATCACCCCCGACGGGGCTGTGTTTATCGATGAAACGCCGGTGGCCGAGGCTGACCTTGTGGCGCAGCTGACGGCCATGGGTGTCAACGGCGCCGAGGATCGTATTTTCCTGCGGGGCGACACGACTGCCAATTACGGCTCGGTGATGCGCGTCATGGGCCTGCTCTCGGCCGGTGGCTTCAGCCAGATCGGCCTTATCACGCAGCCGGACCAGTAAGGTAAGCCATGCGCACCGGCGTCACCGTTTCGATCGTTGCCCACCTGGCCGTTATTGGGCTGGGCCTGGTCAATCTGGGGTCTGCAGAGCCCCTCGCGCCGGTGGAAAACGCAATTGCGGTCGATCTGGTGCCGATCAGCGAATTCAACAATATCCGCATGGGCTCGCTCGATAGCGAGATCGTGGAAACGCAAACGCCCTCCATCGTGGAAGATGATCAGCCCGCGGAACTGGCGCAGCCCACGGGCAATACCGAGCAGGACCAGCCCGCCCCCTCCGAGGCGGACATTCCCACGCCCGCCCCGGTCACCAATTCAGCGCCACAGCCGGAAGCGGCGCCCCCTCCGCCCGAGCCTGAACCAGCGCCCGAACCCGCGCCGCAGCCAACACCGCCCCCCGTGCCGGCTCCGCCTCCAGAGCCCGCCCCGGCGCCTGTTCCCGAAACGCCGCCCCAGGCGCCTGTGCCGAGCGCTCGCCCCGCCCAGCTTGCTGCGCCCACCCCGGCAGCCGAACCGGCGCCGGCTCCCGAACCGGACCCTGCGCCCCAACCGGAACCCGCTCCCTCCGAGCCCGTGCCGGAGCCGGAGACGCCCCAGACTGCGGCGCCCGCTCCCGCCGCGCGGCCAAGCAATCTTGCCCGCCTGCGCCAGCAGTTTGCCGAGGCCGAGGCCGAACGCCAGGAGCAGGCCGAGCAGGAAGAACGCCGCCGCGCCGAAGCTGCCGAAGCTGCCGAAGCTGCCGAAACCGCCGAAGCTGAGGAAACGACCGAAGTTGCCGAGCGCCCCGCAGAGCGCGCATCCCCCGCTCAGCTCGATGCTGCGCTCGCCGATGACATTTCCTCGATCATCAACCGCGACACCACGACGGGCGCAACGACCGGGCAGGGCGGCGCGGCTACTTTGGGCGATGTCACCGGGGCTTCGGCAACGCTGAGCCAAACCGAAATCGGCGCGCTGGTCGCCAGGATCAAGGAGTGCTGGTATTTGCTTCCCAACGAAGAGGCCAGTGGCACCGAAGTGGTGGTCAACATGCGCTTGAGCCAGGATGGTTCACTCGCAGACGTGCCGCGGATCGTATCGGTAAGCCAGCAGCCCGAAGCCATCGGTATTGCCCAAAAGGCCGTCAGCGCCGTGGCAGGGTGCGGGCCCTACAGCATGTTGTCGGCGTCCACTTACGACCAATGGCAGAATATCAACGTCACGTTGCGTCCGTGACTTATTGACAGCGCTTTCGTGAACCAGAATGGCCAGCGAACGGCACCAATTGGAGACTCAAATGAACGTTCTCACCCGGCGCAATGCCCTCAAGCTTGGCCTTGCTGGTGGGCTTGCTCTTGCCGTTGCATCAAGGGCTAATGCGCAGCTCAACATCACCGTCGAGGGTGCCAATTTCCGCCCTCTGCCGATCGCGATCCCCGATTTTGCCTCCTCCGATCCAACCTTTGGACGCGAGATTGCCGAAATCGTGCGGGCCAACCTGTCCCGCTCCGGGCTGTTCCTGCCGCTCAATGCAGCCGCGCTGCCGGTTCAGGTCGGCGACGTCAATGCCACGCCTGATTTCGCCACCTGGCGCACCGTCAATGTCGATGCCCTGGTCATGGGCAGCGTCGAGCGGGGCGGCACGATCGCCTCGTCCGTTCGCGTCTGGGACACGCGCCAGGGCTCCCAGGTGGTCGGGCAGAGCTACAATACCGATCCCAATTCCTCGCGCCGCGTCGCTCACATCATTTCCGACGCCATCTATGCAGCCCTCACCGGTGGCACGGGCTATTTCGATACCCGCGTGATCTACACCGCCGAAAGCGGCCCCAAGGCCAACCGGGTGCGGCGGCTTGCCATCATGGATCAGGACGGCGCCAACGTGCAGTACCTGACCGATGGTAACTCCATGGCGCTGACCCCGCGCTTTTCGCCCAATGGCGACATGGTCACCTATATGAACTTCGCCGATGGCAACCCGCAGGTTTATTTGCTGCAACTCTCCACCGGCCGCCAGCAGCGCCTGGCCAGCGTCGGCGCGATGACGTTTGCGCCGCGCTTTTCGCCTGACGGTGGCACCGTGGCCTTCTCGGTCGAGCAGGGCGGAGCGACCAATATCTATACCGTGGGGATCGGGGGCGGCCAGCCGACGCAGCTGACATCGGGTGCGGCGATCGATACCGGCCCCTCCTATTCGCCCGATGGATCGCGCATCGCCTTCGAAAGCGATCGCGGCGGTTCCCCCCAGATCTACATCATGGGTGCCGGTGGCGGTAATCCAAACCGCATCAGCTTCGGCCAGGGCAGCTATTCCACCCCGGTCTGGTCACCCAAGGGCGATCTCATCGCCTTTACCCGCCAGTCCGGCGGCCAGTTCAACATCGGTGTCATGAACCCCGACGGCTCGGGCGAGCGGATGCTGTATTCCAGCTTCCACGCCGAAGGTCCCACCTGGGCGCCCAATGGCCGTGTCATCATGTTTTTCCAGGATCCGGGCGGCAATGACGGCCCCAAGCTGCAAAGCATCGATATCTGGGGCCGTAATCTGCTCACCATCCCCACCGAAAGCTATGCCTCCGATCCCGGCTGGTCCGGATTGCGCACCTGACATAGCCCTCTTGGGGCCCACTGCTCGTCACCCTCGGGCCGTTCGCGCGAGGGTGATTGTTGCCGGCCGGGCGGCGCTCGGCTTAACCTTGACGCCACCCGGCCCTCTGTGTGTGGCAAATCCGGCACACCCCCGAAAGCCCCGGATTTCCGCCACATTCCAGCCGCGATAGTCAAACATTAACCACGCGCAAATACCCGGTCTTAAGATTAAGCGCGGTAAATGCCGTACTTAAGATTGATGCCTTTCAGGAGCCTCCTCGTGGTTATCACCGCCCCCATCAACACCGTATTGCGCATGGTCGCGATGCTGCTTTTCGTCGTCGTCGTGGCGGCTTGTTCGCGCACGCCAAACAGCAATGTCGGCATGACCGGCGTCGGCAATCTGGGCCCCGGCGGCGGCGCCCCCGGAAGCCAGCAGGAATTCCTGGTTTCCGTCGGTGACCGGGTCTTCTTCACCACCGACTCCAGCTCGCTTACGCCCGAAGCCTCCGCGACCCTCGACAAGCAGGCAGCCTGGCTCAACCAGTACCAGAACTACCGCATCATGATCGAAGGCCATGCCGACGAGCGCGGCACCCGCGAATACAACATTGCCCTGGGCGCCCGCCGCTCTTCGGTTGTCGTCAACTACCTGGTGTCGCGCGGCGTTGATCAGGCCCGGATCACCTCGCAGTCGTTCGGCAAGGAACGCCCGGTGGCGATCTGCAACGACATCTCCTGCTGGTCGCAGAACCGCCGCGCGGTCACGGTCGTCCAGTAAGCCAGGCCGGCAGTCCTTCCCCTGCCGAAATGTCCGGCGCAAGCTGGAAGCCAAGCGCCCGGAGCCACCAATTGGCCCGGGCGCTTTGTTTTGACCAAGATTCGCCGCTATTGGCTGGCCACCAAGGTTCACCATTCTCGCCGGTGGCAGGATTGTCGGAGGCTCGTAAGTGTTCAGCATGAATTTTGATCGTGGGCGCAATCGGCTGGCGCTCGCCACAGTGGTGGTGCTCGGCTTGGCGCTCCCGGCCCAGGCCCAATTGTTCCAGTTTCCCTCCAACGAGGCGGCGCCGCAGGCCGCCCAGGGCGATAGTGCCCAGCTTTTGGTGCGCATCCAGCAGCTCGAAGAACAGCTCCGCACCATCAACGGCCAGGTCGAGGGGCTGACCTTCCAGCTGACCCAGATGCAGGAATTGCTGACCCGCACCACCCAGGCCTATGAAGCGCGCCTGCAGGCGATCGAGGGCGGCGGCACGCCGTCAGCAGGGACGACGCAGCTCCAGCAAGCGCCGGCCCAGGTCCCAAGCGCGCCGGCAACCGAGATCCCGCCCCAAGGCGTGCAGCCGCTTCCGGGGGAGACCGAATTCGATCCGACCTTTGACGACGGCTCGCAGCCGGCCGGCGATATGGGCAGCTCCGCCGATCCTCTGGTCGGCACCGGTGCGGCCGGCGGGGTGGATTTGAGCACCGGTCAGCCGCTCGATCTTGGCCTGCCCGCGGCCGATACCGGCGATGCCGACGCCGATGCGCAGTTTGCGGCAGGTGCCGATGCCCTGGCCAGCGGCGACTATGCCTTTGCCGAGGACCAGTTCACCCAGTTCCTGTCGCTTTACCCCGACAATCCAATGGCGCCCGATGCCGCCAGCCTGCTCGGCGATGCATTGCTCCACCGAGCGGCGTATAATGAAGCGGCAGACGTGCTGCTCAAGGCCTATCAAGCCAGCCCCGACAGCCCCCAGGCCCCTGAACTGCTGCTCAAGCTGGGCGTTTCCATGGCTGGTGTGGGAGAGCGAGAGGTGGCATGCCGCACCTTCGCTCAGGTCGAAACCAGTTTTGGCGCCCTCAGAACCGAAGTCTCCACGCGTCTTGCGGCCGAAAAAACCAATGCCGAATGCCCGCCCGCGTGAGTTTTGATCTGACCGACCCGGCTGTGCTCGGCTCGCTTTTTGCGCCCGTTGCGCAGGAGCCGGCGCTTGCGCTTGCCGTATCGGGCGGTGCGGACAGCCTTGCCCTGATGCTGCTTGCCAGGCGCTGGGCCGACAGCCTTGAACAGCCGCCGCGTCTGCACGTCTATTCGCTTGATCATGGCTTGCGCCCCGAAGCTGCCGGGGAAGTCGTCCTGGTGTTGCGCGCGGCGGCCGATCTTGGCATTGCTGCCACCGGTTTGCGCTGGAGCGGGGACAAGCCGCACACGGGCCTGCAGGAGGCCGCTCGCAATGCGCGCTATCGGCTGATCGGGCAAGCCATGGCTGCCGACGGGATCGGCGTGCTGCTCACCGCTCATCATCAGCAGGACCAAGCCGAAACCGTACTCATGCGCATGGCCCACGGCAGTGGCATCGAGGGTCTCAAGGGCATGTCCCCCCTCGCCGATGTTGAAGGCGTACGGGTGTTCCGGCCTTTGCTGGGCGTCGATCCCCTGGCGCTGCGCCAGATCGTGCAGGATGCGGGTCTGGCGCGGGTGGAGGACCCGTCCAATCAGGACGCCCATTATGAGCGTGTGCGCTGGCGTCAGGCGATGCCGGCACTTGCCGCACTGGGGCTGGATGCTGCCACCCTTTCCGTCTTTGCCCGCCGCATGGCCCAGGCCGATGCCGCTGTCGCCCAGATGGCTGAAGGGTGCTTTGCCCAGATCGTCCAGCTCGACGGGTTCGGCTCGGCCCGGATCGAACTCGCTCCCTTGCTCGGCCTCAGCCCCGCCGTTTCCACGCGCGTGCTTGGCCGCGTCCTCAATATCGTGGGTGGCCGGCAAAAGCCGCGCGCCTTGGGTCAGATCGAGAGCTTGCACCACGCAATTGCCAGCGGCACCCTGCCCAAGTCGACCACTGTTCTCGGCTGCGTCGTGCGCATCAAGGAGGGCGCTGTGGCCGTGGCCCGCGAACCGGGGCGAACCGCTCCTCCCGACGCGATCTTGCAGCCGCGCGGCCAATTGGTATGGGACGAGCGCTTTCTGATCATCAACGGGTCGGACCACGCCGATCTCACCGCCAGCGTCGCCGACTACCTGCCGCGCCATCGCCTGCAGGATTTCCTTGGCTTCAAGGTCACCGCCCCTGCTGAAGCCATCCGCACGGCGCCCATCGTGCGCGACAGCGCTGGCGGCGTCCTCTCGCTGGGCGGCTGGTCGTTCGACGAGCGCATCAAGGTGCAATTGCTGATCGACTAAGGGTGAGGCCGTTTGCCGCCCCTTCGATCTGTCCATCTTATCCCCGCCGTTCAAAACCGGGCTATTGTCGCCGCACTGCCTTCACCAACCAGCGGGTCGCGCGAACCGGCTTGTGAAGGGGCAGATGGGGCAGGGATGTCGTGATCCCTGTGCGCAAGCGGAAGTGCATTTGCGGGCTATAAACGCCCAAAGGCCAGAGTCTCGCTTGCCGGCAAAACCCATCGCATCGTGGCGAGGCTCTGTCTCACACACTAACTACACCGGGCCAGGGCCTCGCCACGGGCACGCTGATCGATATCCGTGCGGCCCTGCCGGCGCGGCGCTTCCGCCTGGGCAGAGGAACCAATATCGCGCACCGCGTATTAACCCAAACGCGACATTATGGCTGGACGGCAGGACCAAACAACCGCAGGTCTTGCCCTTGTAACGCCCTATTGCCGGACATACATTCGGCGCACATGCCGGCACTAAGCACCGGCCTCTCCGGGACAGAATTGATGAACGGGAATTTCCGCAACTTTGCCATCTGGCTGGTCATCCTCTTTATGCTGATGGGCCTGTTCCAAGTCTTTCAATCATCGACCCGTTCGGTTTCCGTTGCCGACAAGAGCTATTCCCAGTTCGTTACCGATATCGACGCTGGGTCGGTCACCAGCGTGACCATCACCAATAATGTGGTCTCCGGCGCGCTGCGCGACGGGACCCGCTTCGAGACGGTGCTGCCGGACAACGCCGATGTGATCTCGCGCCTTGAGGCACAAAATGTCGCCATCACGGCCCGGGCGCCTGAATCAAGCCCGTTCTGGTCGATCCTGTTGTCCTCCTGGCTGCCGTTCATTGTCATCATCGGCGTCTGGTTCTTCTTTATACGCCAGATGCAGGGCGGCGGCCGTGGCGGCGCGATGGGCTTTGGCAAGTCGCGCGCCAAGCTGCTCACCGAATCACACGGCAAGGTGACGTTCGAGGACGTCGCCGGCGTGGACGAAGCCAAGCAGGACCTCGAGGAAATCGTGGAATTCCTGCGCGATCCGGGCAAGTTCCAGCGCCTGGGCGGGCGTATTCCACGCGGCGTGCTGCTGGTTGGTCCTCCTGGTACCGGTAAGACGCTGCTTGCCCGCTCGGTTGCCGGGGAAGCCAATGTGCCGTTCTTCACGATCTCGGGTTCGGACTTTGTTGAAATGTTCGTCGGTGTGGGTGCGTCCCGCGTCCGTGACATGTTCGAGCAGGCCAAGAAGAATGCGCCCTGCATCATCTTTATCGACGAAATCGACGCCGTCGGCCGCCAGCGTGGCGCCGGCCTGGGCGGCGGTAACGACGAACGCGAGCAGACCCTCAACCAGTTGCTGGTCGAGATGGACGGCTTTGAAGCCAATGAAGGCATCATCCTGATTGCGGCCACCAACCGCCCGGACGTGCTTGACCCTGCCTTGCTGCGTCCCGGCCGTTTCGACCGCCAGGTCGTGGTGCCCAACCCGGACGTTCTGGGCCGCGAAAAAGTGCTCAAGGTTCACGTGCGCAAGGTTCCTCTGGCGCCCGATGTGGATTTGAAGGTGCTGGCCCGCGGAACGCCCGGCTTCTCGGGCGCTGATCTGATGAACCTCGTCAACGAGGCGGCCCTGATGGCGGCGCGCAAGAACAAGCGTTTCGTCACCCACCAGGAGTTCGAGGACGCCAAGGACAAGATCATGATGGGCGCCGAGCGCCGCACCATGGCCATGTCTCAGGACGAAAAGAAGCTGACCGCCTATCACGAAGCCGGCCACGCCATTATTGCGCTCAAGGTGGCCGGGATCGATCCGATCCACAAAGCCACGATCATTCCGCGGGGCAGGGCCCTTGGCATGGTCATGACTCTGCCCGAGAACGACTCGTATTCGTTCAGCCGCGAGAAGGCCCTTGCCCGCCTCACCATGCTGTTTGGTGGCCGCGAAGCCGAGATCATGAAGTTTGGTCCCGAAAAGGTCACCAGCGGCGCCTCGGGCGACATTCAAATGGCCACGAGCCTGGCGCGCTCGATGGTTATGGAATGGGGCATGAGCGAAAAGCTGGGCCGGGTACGCTACAAGAGCAACGATCAGGAAGTGTTCCTTGGCCATTCAGTGACGCAGTCCACCAACATGTCGGACGACACAGCCCGTATTATCGACCAGGAAGTGCGAAAGCTGATCGAGGATGGCGAAGCGTCCGCCAGGGAAAACCTCACCACCTACCACGATCAGTGGGAAGCCATCGCCCAGGCGCTGCTCGAGTTCGAAACGCTGACGGGGGATGAGTTGCGCGCGCTGATGGAAGGTCAGCAGCCGGTTCGTCCCGACGATGCGGGCCCATCCAACAAGGCAAGCGGCGTGCCCGCAGCGGGCAAATTGGGCAAGAAGCGTCCGGACGCGCCCCCCGAAGGCGGGCTTGAGCCCCAGCCGGGCAACTGAGAGCCTCCGATCTTTACCCCTCGGGCCTGTCCCGGGGGTTACTTTTCAAGGGTGTGAGTCTGCTGATCCGCCGAAAACCCGCCTTAATGTTTTTGCGGTAGTTTTCTGGCGGGCAGTAAGAAGAGGGCGGATTGTGGCAAGGAAATATTTCGGCACCGACGGCATTCGCGGTCTCGCCAATGGCGACAAGCTCACCCCCGAACTGGCCATGAAGATCGGCATGGCCGCAGGCAAAAAATTTGTGCGCGGCGACCATCGCAATCGCGTGGTGATCGGTAAGGATACGCGCCGGTCTGGCTACATGATCGAGACGGCGCTGACGGCCGGGTTCACCGCCGTGGGCATGGATGTGTATCTGCTGGGCCCCATGCCGACACCGGCTGTTGCCATGCTGACCCGCTCGCTGCGCGCCGATCTGGGCGTGATGATCTCCGCCTCCCACAATCCCTACGATGATAACGGCATCAAGCTGTTTCGCCCCGATGGCTACAAGCTTTCCGATGACGTTGAAGCCGATATAGAACGCCTGATCGATGGGGACAGCCGTTCGCTGCTGGCCCACGGCATGCAGATCGGGCGCGCGCATCGTGACGAGGAAGCCAGCACCCGCTATATCGAATACGCCAAGCGCACGCTGCCCCGGAACATCGATCTTTCCGGTCTTCGCGTGGTTCTCGATTGCGCCAATGGTGCCGCCTACAAGGTCGCTCCCATTGCGCTTTGGGAGTTGGGCGCCGAAGTCATCACCGTCGGCGTCAAACCCGATGGCTACAACATCAACCACAAGGTTGGCTCGACCGCGCCCGAGGCGGTTGCCGCCAAGGTGCGCGAAATGCGCGCCGATATCGGCATTGCCTTGGACGGCGATGCGGACCGTGTCATCATCATCGACGAAAAGGGCAACGTGGTCGATGGCGACCAGTTCATGGCGGTGATTGCGCACAGCTGGCTGCAACGTGAAATGCTCCAGGGCGGCGGCATCGTTGCGACCGTCATGTCCAATCTGGGCCTTGAGCGCTATTTGCTGTCGCTCGGCCTGACGCTGGAGCGCACCCAGGTCGGCGACCGATACGTGCTCGAAGCCATGCGCGCAAAAGGCTTCAACGTCGGCGGCGAACAGTCGGGCCACATTATCCTGTCCGATTTTACCACGACCGGCGATGGCCTCGTGGCGGCCCTGCAACTGCTCGCCGTGCTCAAGCAGCAGGAGCGTCCTGTGTCCGACATCTGTGCCCGCTTCGCCAAGGTTCCGCAATTGCTGCGCAGCGTTAAGTTCAAGGCTGGCAAGCCGCTTGAGAACAAGCAGGTCATTGCTGCAATTGCCGATGCACAAGCCATGCTGGGGCAGGGCGGGCGCCTTGTGGTGCGCGCCTCGGGGACCGAGCCGGTGATCCGCGTCATGGGCGAGGCCGATGATGCAGCCCTTGTTTCAACTGTAGTCGCCCAGATCGAAGCGGCTATTCTTGAGGTTGCATGAACAAGAACATGCTTTGGTTGGGCTGGCGCCGTAGTTTATTGAGCCACAATTAGGGTTAATCGTTTAGGTTAAGCAGGCTTTAAGAAACTTCGCCCATATTGGCTGTCAATCGACTGGTGTCGTGGCAACCAAAGGACGAAATTCATGCGCAAGCTCATCGCTGCGGTTACAGTGGCAGTGGTCACTCTCATCGCCGGTCAGGCAATCGCCGCCGACTTCCCCGAATATCCCCCGATCATCGATATCCCCGAAGTGGATTACGGTGTGGAAGGCTCTTTCTACCTGCGCGGCAGCGCGGCCTGGAACGCCCTGTGGTCCAAGGAAGCCAAGGCTTATGAATGCGTGGAGTGTGGCGGCGGGGTTGTCGAAACCACCTTCCCGTTCCACGAGATGGGTTATGGCTACAGCGTCGGCGCCGGCTTCGGCTATGAAACGGGCACCGGCCTGCGCGTCGATACAACGATCGACTACGTTGGCAACGAAGGCCTCAAGGTTACCAAGGGCGCCGAATACGGCACCCGCCAGGGCGACTACACGGTCAAGCTGCGCTCCACCATTGCCCTGGCCAACGTCTACTACGACTTCTCCCTTGGTGGTGAATACGGCTATGGCGCTGGTGGCGGTGCCTTCGGCTATGTCGGCGCCGGCGCCGGTGCCGCCTTCAGCAAGGTCGACGTTTCAGCACCCGCTGGCGTCAACGTCGCGTCGGGCAGCAATACCAGCTTTGCGGCTGCTGCCATGGCCGGTGTCGGCTATGATTTCGGCTCGGTGGTCGCGGATGTCGGCTATCGCGGTATCTACATTGCCAAGCTCAGCAACGGGGCTGCTATTCCTGACGCTGTTTCCTCGTCCAACAATTGGATCCATGAAGTGCGCGGCACCGTCCGCTACCGCTTCAACTGATTGCTGTTTTCAAACCTGCCATCAGCTCTCCTGGTTGGTGCCCTTCGGGGCACCAATT
>JAQGJI010000109.1 GCA_028290685.1 Devosia sp.
GCATCGATCGCCGCGTCCAGGATGGGAGAGGTTTTGATGCCGCAAATCTTGACGATCAGGGGGTCGGCCATGGCGTTAATCAGCGAAGCTCCAGCAAATCATCGACTTCGGCGAGGGGCCCGGCCGGCTGGCTCTGGCCCTTGCGCAAATCTTCCAGCTCGGTGTTGAGCAGGTGCGCCTCGCGGCGCCAGTGTTTCTCGCGCCGGCGGTGGTGTCCCTGGGCAAACCAGGTGGCAACGCCTCCCAGCAGCACGCCAAGCAGCAGCACCACGTAGAGCACGATAAACATCGGCACCCCGTAGCCCGGCGCGGGCGCGGCCTCGACGCTGGTGAAGGGGTTGAAGTTGATGGCCACGAAGTGCCGGTTCGCCAGGGCAAAGACAATCAGCCCCAGACACAGCGGGACCAGTATCACCCAACCAACTATTTTATTGACCATAGCCTGTTATGCCTAGGGAGCCTTGGCCCCGTTACGAACGGTTGAGCCGTTCGCGGATTTCCTTGCCGGCCTTGAACTGCGGCACGTATTTCTCACCCACATCAACCTGCTCACCCGTGCGCGGGTTGCGTCCGACGCGGGCTGGGCGGTTTTTAACCGAAAAAGCCCCGAAACCGCGCAGTTCAACCCGGTCTCCCCGGGCCATGGCATCGCCGATCTCATCCAGGATAGCGTTGACGATGTTTTCGATGTCACGCTGGAACAGATGCGGATTTTCCGCCGCGAGCTTCTCGACGAGTTCCGACTTGATCATTACTGGCTCCGGTTGGGGCAGGTCGCCTGCTCCTGCGATCAGGAGTGGGGGACAACCTGCCAAAGGGAAACCAGCCCGTCAAGCGTGATGGGCCCATCGGGCAGGCCAAGCGCCGCCCGAGCCTTTGTGCCCAGCAGGGCGCCGAGCAGGTCCAAGCCTTGCTCGGGCAGCGGCCAGGCGGTCGCGATCGGGAGGTCGGGTGCCATACCATGCTCGGCCTGCAGCCATTGAACGGCTTCGTGTTCTCCCCCGATCGCATCGATCAGGCCGGTGTCGACCCCGACCCGGCCGGTAACGATGCGCCCGTCGGCCAGCGCCAGCGCTGCCGGGCGCTCCAGATTGCGGCGCTCCGCCACGATATCGACGAACCATTGATAGCTGTTGTCGACCAGCGCGCCGATGGAGGCCCGCGGCGCCCCTTCGAGGGGTTCATCGAAGTCCGGCTCGGCCTTGAGCGGGCCAGAGGCGACCTTGTCCAGATCGACGCCGATAGTGTCCAGCAGCTTGCCGGCATTGACATGCTGGTACAGCACGCCGATCGAGCCCACGATGGACAGGCGCCGGGCAAAGATGCGATCGGTGCCGATCGCCGCCATGTAGGCGGCCGAGGCGCCCAGCTCCTTGATCACCGCCACGGTGGGCTTGGCGGCACGCAGCCGCCCCAGCGCTTCGTAGAGCTCTTCCCCGCCCGCCGTGGTGCCGCCCGGCGAGTTGATCGCGACGATCACCGCCTGGACGCTGGCATCCTCGATGAGGTCTTCGATGATTTCGAGCCGGTCGGGGTCGCTGGCAATGGTGCCATCGATCACCAGCCGGGCGATGTGCTCGCTCGCCGGGGTCTGGGGCAGGGCAAAGCGTCCCAGCCCGAGGACGACGGCAAGCGCCAGGGCGAGGAAGGCTGCAAGCCGCCACAGGCCGCGCGACCGGCGGAACCGCTCGAGCGCGAGCGCGGCATGGGGATCAGGGATAACAGGCTGGTCGCTCATGGGTGCCTCGCTGGATTGGCGAGTGCCATAAAGGGGCATGGGTGGTTTGGCAATTCACAGCGTCTTGCTCATATAGAGCGCGCCGGTTTCATAGCTGGCAAGCTTTGCAGCCAGTTGGGGGCCTGCCACCACCCGGAAGCCGTGCTTGTGCCAGAAGGGGGCTGAACCGGTCACCGCCACGAGGCTGATGCTGGCAAAGCCCTTGGCCCGGGCGTGGCGCAGGATTTCGCCCACGATCATGGCGGCGGCGCCGGTGCCGCGGGCGGGGTTGAGAAGCGCCAGATCATGCACATGAAAGGTGTCGGCGTCGGGGGGGATGGCGCCCAGCAAGCCATTGAGCGGGGGAATGGCCCTCAGGTGCCAGGGGTGGCTGAGCAGGTAGCCCGCGGGCTTGCCATCGAGCTCGAACAGCCGGGCGCCATCGGGATAGAGCCGCTGGCGCTCGGCAAAGATCGCCGTTTCTTCGGGCAGGGCTGGATGCACCTGGGCCGCGATGGCCTCGACAACGGGCAGATCGAGCGTCGTTAAAGCCCGCCAGTGCATCGCCTGCCTCATGGTTTGCCCTTTGGCTCGGCGCTCCGTTCTTGGAGGTTCCGATGCCTTCATAAAACGCAAAAGGCCCGCGCTGTGGAGCGCGAGCCTGGGTTGAAAGCCGGTTCAGCTTAGTTGCTGTCGCGGCCCTTGAGGGCTGCGCCCAGGATATCGCCCAGCGATGCGCCCGAATCGGAGGAACCGTAATTGGCCACGGCTTCCTTTTCCTCGGCGATTTCCAGCGCCTTGATGGACAGCTGGATGCGGCTGGTCTTGCGATCGTACTGGGTGACGCGCGCGTCAACCTTTTCGCCCTTGCTGAAGCGCTCGGGACGCTGATCGTTGCGATCGCGGGAGAGATCGGCACGGCGGATAAAGGCGGTCATGTCGGTATCGGCGATACGGACTTCGATGCCCCCGTCGTTGACTTCGATCACGGTGCCGGTCACCACGGCGCCCTTGCGGATACCACCGGGTTCGCCGCCAGCTTCGCTGGCCGCCGAGGCTTCACCAGCGGCAAGCTGCTTGATGCCCAGCGAAATGCGCTCTTTTTCGACGTCGACGTCAAGGACCTTGGCCGAAACGATGTCACCGCGATTGTGGTCTTCAAGGGCCACTTCGCCCGACTTCTGCCAATCCAGGTCGGAGAGGTGAACCATGCCGTCCACATCGCCTTCGAGGCCGATAAACAGACCGAATTCGGTCTTGTTCTTGACTTCGCCTTCGATGACGGAGCCGACCGGGAACTTCTCGGCAAACGATTCCCATGGATTCTGCAGCGTCTGCTTCAGCCCCAGCGAGATACGACGCTTGTCGGGATCGACCTCGAGCACGAGCACGTCGACTTCCTGGGAGGTCGAGACGATCTTGCCGGGGTGGACGTTCTTTTTGGTCCAGCTCATTTCCGAGACGTGGATCAGCCCTTCAATGCCGGGCTCGAGCTCCACGAACGCACCATAGTCGGTGATGTTGGTGACGCGGCCGGTGAACTTGGCGTTGATCGGGTACTTGGCTTCGATGCCGTCCCATGGATCGGACTGCAGCTGCTTCATGCCCAGCGAGATGCGGTGCGATTCGTGGTTGATGCGAACGATCTGCACCTTGATGGTCTCGCCGATCGTGAGCACTTCGGACGGGTGGTTGACCCGGCGCCATGCGATGTCGGTGACGTGGAGCAGGCCATCGATGCCGCCCAGGTCAACGAACGCACCGTAATCGGTGATGTTCTTGACGACGCCGTCGACAACCTGGCCTTCTTCGAGCTGCTGCACGATTTCCGAACGCTGTTCGGCGCGCGACTCTTCGAGGATGGCACGGCGCGAGACAACGATGTTGCCGCGGCGCTTGTCCATCTTGAGGATCTGGAACGGCTGCAGCACATTCATCAGCGGAGCGATATCGCGGATCGGACGGATGTCCACCTGCGAACGCGGCAGGAAGGCGATGGCGCCTTCGAGGTCGACCGTGAAGCCGCCCTTGACCTGGTTGAAGATGGTGCCTTCAACGCGCTCATTGGCGTTGTACATCTCTTCGAGCTTGACCCAGCTTTCTTCGCGGCGGGCTTTTTCACGGCTGAGAACGGCTTCACCGGCGGCGTTTTCGACGCGGTCGACATAGACCTCGACAATGGAGCCCACCTTGATGGTGCCGTCGCGGCCAGCCTGGCCGAATTCCTTGAGCGCGATGCGCCCTTCGGTCTTGAGGCCGACGTCGATGATCGCCAGATCCTTTTCGATGGCGACCACGGTGCCCTTGACAACGGCACCCTCTAGCGGCTCGTTGTCGACGAAGCTATCCATCAACAGCGATTCAAAATCTTCTTTCGTCACAGTTTGCTGTGCCAAATATCTTCTCCGTTGCACCGGGGGTTTGGGGTTGAAGACCGAAGGCCCGCCACTTCCAGGGGAAGTGCCGGCGCGCGAGCGCCCGGTCGATAAGTTGATTTGCGGTATTCGATCCGGCGCGGTCGCTGGGTGATCGCCGGGATTGTACGCACAAGGTTGGATTTGAGCCTTACGGCTCTGCCTTGCGCGCCATGGTCCGATCAACGATCGCGATAGCAGCGCGGAGTGCCGCTTCTATATCGAGAAGCGTGGTGTCGAGCAAGTGTGCGTCTTGGGCGCGATAAAAACCGCCATGCGGGTTGGCCATGTCGCGCTGGTCGCGCTCTTCTATCTGGTGAAACAGCCGGTAACGGTCAACCGGCAGGCCACGCTGTTCCAGCTGGCGGGCGCGGCGCTCCATGCGCGCCTTGCTGTCGGCCTGGATAA
The DNA here is from genome assembly GCA_028290685.1 of Devosia sp. Lineage (GTDB taxonomy): Bacteria > Pseudomonadota > Alphaproteobacteria > Rhizobiales > Devosiaceae > Devosia. The sequence continues at coordinate 4,540 of JAQGJI010000109.1, forward strand.
ACAGCTTCACGTCGGCCTCGGGGCAAATCAGGGTGCCGATGTCGCGCCCGTCCAGCAGGGCGCCGCCGGGCTGCAGGGCAAAGCGGCGCTGGTAGTCAAACAGCGCCTGGCGCACCGCGCCGATCACCGCGACCTTGCTGGCCAGCACGCCGGCGCGGGCTGTCGTCAGTTCCCCGATATCGCTCAACTGCCCGGCGTCCAGCGCCTGGGCCGCCGCGATAGCTGCCTGTTCGAACCCCGGCTGGTCTTCCAGCCCGGCGGCCGCCAGTCCAATGGCGCGGTACAGCAGCCCCGTATCCAGATGCGGCAGTCGGTAGTGACGGGCCAGCCCCTGGGCCAGCGTGCCCTTGCCAGAGGCGGCGGGTCCATCCACGGCAATAATCATGCGGGCTCCCGATCCGGGTGGCGTACCATGTCCCCCATTTCGCACAATCGCGCCGCCGGGCAAATGGCAAATCGGGAAAATCACCAGGTCGCGGGTGCCCGGGGCCCTGCCGGTTGTTTCACCCCGCCCGTTCCGGGACCCGGCCTGGTTCATTTTGGGTTTGACAGGGCTGGGCTTTATCCATAACCGGACTGACCAAACCGGGCTTTGAAGCCCGTCAAACCCTTCCACGAGGAACATCGATGGCCAGTTCCGAACGCGGCACCAAGCGGATCGACCCCGATACGGGCAAGAAGTTCTACGATCTCAACATGGATCCGATCGTCTCGCCCTATACCGGCAAGAGCTACCCACGCTCCTATTTCGAGCAGGTCCTTGCCGGCAAGCCTTCTCCCGCCACCGCGCGCAAGGTGGATGACGAGGATGAAGACGAAATCGAAGACGAGGTCGAGGACGCTTCGGCGCCCGAGATCGTTTCGCTCGAGGACGCCGATGCCGAGGAATCAGCGGACGAGGATATCCCGGACGTCGAGGACGTCGAAGTGGACGAAGAACTCGCCGATGACGAAGCCGATGTGTTCCTCGAGGAAGACGAGGACGCCGACGACGAGCTTGGCTTTGACGTCGGTGGCGACGAAGACCGTTGATTCTCAACGTTTTTTCAGCCGGTTGCCAGATCGGCGCCGGCTGAAGCGAATTCTGTAATTTACCCACTTGCACCGGGGCGGATCATCCAATAGGTTCCGCCTCGCTTCGGACGGCAACGCCACCGAAGACCCAAGAAATGGGGCCTTAGCTCAGCTGGGAGAGCGCTTGCATGGCATGCAAGAGGTCAGCGGTTCGATCCCGCTAGGCTCCACCATTTCTTGATCTGAACCCGACCAGCACCAGATCTTTCGGTTGTGCCGAACGCGCGCCTTGAGCGAGCGCTACTGGCTGGGCGTGGCCAGCACATCCAGATGGTCGACCATGGCTGCATCGAATTCGGCCATGATCTCGTCGATGCCCTGAACGGCGGTGAGCGGGCGCCCGGCCGACAGGTTGGTCAGCTCATAGCCCTGCTGGGCGAGCCAGACCAGGAACGCCCTGCCCCCGATCCCGTGCAGGCCCGCCCCCTGGAATTCGAAGATGATATGGGGGCGATCGGCGTGCAACAGCCGCTGCGCGCCGCGCAGGGCGTGATATTCGAACCCCTCGACATCGATCTTGATCAGCTTGAGCGGTTTGTCGCGAAAGGCCAGCAGGTTATCGAGCGGCACGCCGGCAATGGTGCGGCTGCCGAAAATGCCCGCTGCGCTGCCCAGGGCGGCGGTACTGCCATTGCCCTCGGTGGCATGCAGGACCAGGGTTCCGGCCCGGTCCGTGGCGCCGACCTGGAACACCGAAATCTGCTCGAAGCCATTGGCATCGCGGCTGCTTTCGAGCAGCTTGACGTTGAAATCGTTGGGCTCGACCGAAAAGACCCGGCCGGTGGCCCCCACCAGCGTGGCCGCCAGCAGGGAGAAATAGCCAAGATTGGCACCGACATCGAGAAAACTGTCGCCCGGCCCGAGCAGGGCCTCGATGGCCTGGGCGACGCTGGGCTCATAGCTCCCCGCCAGGGCAGGACCGCCCAGGGTGGGGTCATCACCATTGGCGAAGACGATGAACCGGCCATTGTGCCTTGAGGTAATGCCGGGCGGAAGCGCGCTTTGCAGCAGGCCCCGGGCCTGGAACTCGCCGCTGTTGACATAGGTCTTGACGACACTGGCCAGCTGCTCCCCGGCGCGGGACGAGTGGCCCGCCCATTCCTCCTTGTTGGGCTGTCGCCCCAGCAAAAGCCGGAAACAGAAAAGGATATCCTCCCTGCTGGCTGTATCGGCTGGTTCTCCTTCCCAGGGGCGATCAAGAAGACTGTTTGGCGAACCCCGGCGTGGAGCGAACAGCTGGCTCCTCAGTCGCTTCAGCATGCGCGCTCTCCCCGCAACCCGATCAGGGCTGCGAGGAGCAGGATGCTACCTTGCCAGAGCATACGTCAAGTTACTTACCCCACCTTGTGGGGAAGCCAGGATCGGGCCCGCCATGGCGGCTGGCCAAGCGCCCGCCGTGGCAGGCGCCCGGAACGGCCTAGCGGCGGCTCAGCCGGTCGGTGTCGGTCATGGTGCGATCGTCCTCGATCTCGACTTCGGTCTTGCGGACGGTATCGGTGATCGTTTCCTGGCGCTCGGTGCTGTCCCGGCGCAGCGAGATTTCCTCGGTGACGCGGGCTTCCTTGCCAATCACGGCTTCCTCGGCATGGGCCTCGGCCTCGATGGTGCGGTCGCGGAATGCCATGTCGCCATCGCTGAGCGGGCGGTCAACCGGGCGGCGATCAAGGGTGATGCGTTCTTCGTGCAGGTTCACATTGGCGCTGACGGGCTCCTCGCGCAGATAGGAGCGCACCCGCACCCGGCCCAGGTTGACGTCGCGCTTGCCAACGACCAGGCTCTCATCGACCACGGGAATGACTTCATCGTCGTCCCGTTCGCCCAGGCGGTCGGTCGCGCCGAAGTCGCGGCTGCCCAGTGCAGCCGTGCCTTCGCCATAGCCCTCGGTGCCGGTATAGCCCTCGGTGCCGGCATTGGCCTGGTAGCCGCCCCAGCCTTCGGAGCGCCAGGACTGTTCGCGTTCGTCCAGGTCGATGGAGCCTTCGTCGTCCAGAATATCCACCGCCCGCTCGTAATGGGCCTGCTCCAGATCGCTGACCACGACCAGATAGCCGCCGCGGCTCAGCCCTTCGGCATAGGAATAGCGATCCTCGTCTGGCATGAAGAAATCGGCGAGCGAGGCGAAAAAGCCCTGGTGCTGCTCGCTGCGCTGGGTCACCGGGGTGTCGCTCTCATTGCCGGGCATGAGGCGAACACTGCTGGTCGGGATGCCGGCATCGATCAACCGGTCGACTGCCCGCTGGGCTTCCCTCTGGTTGTCGAAGATGGCCGACAGGGTGCGCGATGGCGTTGCTGAAATTTGGCTCATGTTCAGGTATCCTCTTCGTTGGCGTTTGCAATTGCATTGTCGGTTTCAATCACCGCCTGCTGCTTGCGCAGCGTCACCGGCACCTCGACCGCTTGTGTCGTCGTTGTCTGGCGAATATGGATTTCCTCGCGCAAGACCAGCCGGGTCTCGACCACGAGAATTTCCTCGACCACCGGAATGATGGTCGTATTGCCTTCGGTTCGCACCGGGGGTGCCGCATCGACCTCGCGATCGATCGCGACACGGCTGATTTCCACATCATGGCGCTCGAGCGCTGCGGAAACGAGTTCCTCGCTCAACTGGGTCTGCGTATGAACGCGCACCCGGCCGGTCACCACGTCACGCTTTTGCAGCGTTGCAGTTTCCGTCACGATTTGCAGCACATCATCGTCTTGTTGCATGTCATTGTCCGTTCCGAGCCTTGCCAACGACCCCGACCCCGTATCGTTCCCGATGGTTCCGGGCACCGCGGATTTGTGAACGGGGGAAATGGGGATTGGACGATCCCGTTAACCTTTTCTTGACCATCCGGCGCAAGAGTCGGAGGACGTGCATAGGGCTTTAAGATGCGAAATATCGAAATACTCGACAATGTCCGCTTACGCTTTCCCGGCCGGGACGCAGAATTCGATGTCGGGCTGGAAGTGGGTTCGGTCAGCGTGCTGATGGCGCAGGGGACTGCCCTGATCCAGCGCGAGCTGTCCGCCGCGGCCGTCGAGCAGTTGCGCCCCATTGCCGAGCGCTTTCGCTATGCCCTGGTTGCCACCCCTTCAGGGGAGCAGCTGATGAGCGTCAGCCTGCTGCACTGGTCCCGCCGTCCGCTGCTGCGCGTGGTGTAGCGGCCACCTGCCAGCCGCGCTGGCCCCTTTCAAGCACCGGCATCGGCCCGGGCCGATGCCGAGCGACGCCTTTCCATCGTGCGGCACACGCGCTAAAAGCCAGTGCGCGCGACAAGGAACAGCAATGGCGACGTATACCGACATAGCCCGGCGGGTTTACAATCACACCTGGAAGCTCGACCCGATCGTGCGCTCGCTGCTTGATACCGATTTTTACAAGCTGTTGATGCTGCAGATGATCTGGGGGCTTTATCCGGGGGTCACCGCCAGCTTTTCCTTGATCAACCGCACCAGATCGGTGCGTCTGGCCGAAGAGATCGACATTGATGAACTGCGCGCCCAGCTCGATCATTGCCGCACGCTTCGGTTCTCCAAAAAGGAGATGATCTGGCTGGCCGGCAACAGCTTTTACGGTTCGCGCCAGATCTTTGAGCCGGCATTCCTGAAATGGCTCGAGAATTTCAGCCTGCCCGAATACCGGCTGGAAAAGCGCGACGGCCAGTTCGTGCTGGAGTTCCCGGGCCTGTGGCTCGAAACCACGATGTGGGAAATTCCGGCTCTTGCCATCATCAATGAATTGCGTTCGCGCGCGGCGATGAAGCATTATGGGCCCTTCACCCTGGATGTGCTTTATGCCCGGGCCAAGGCCAAGATGTGGGGCAAGGTGGAGCGGCTGCAAAAGCTGCCCGAGCTGCGCATCTCCGATTTCGGCACCCGCCGCCGCCATTCGTTTTTATGGCAGCGCTGGTGCGTCGAGGCCCTCAAGGAGGGAATCGGGGAGGCCTTTACCGGCACCTCCAACGTCATGCTCGCCATGGACAACGACCTTGAGGCGCTGGGCACCAATGCCCATGAACTGCCCATGGTTCTGGCGGCCCTGGCCAGGAGCGACGACGCCCTGCGTGCCGCGCCCTACCAGGTGCTGCAGGATTGGGAGAGCTATTACGGGGGCAATCTCAAGATCGTCTTGCCCGATGCCTATGGCACCGAAGCCTTTCTCAAGCACGCCCCCGACTGGGTCGCCGACTGGACCGGCTTCCGCCCCGATTCCGCCCCCGCCATCGAAGGGGGCGAGCGGATCATTGCGTGGTGGAAGGAGCGGGGCCGGGACCCGCGCGAAAAACTCCTGATTTTCTCGGATGGGCTTGATGTCGATATGATCGAGGAAGCCTATCTGCATTTCGAGGGGCGCGTGCGCATGGCCTTTGGCTGGGGCACCAACCTGACCAATGATTTTGAGGATTGCGCGCCCGATGGCCCCAATCCCGGGCTGGATCCGATTTCCATCGTGGCCAAGGTGAGCGAGGCCGATGGCCGCCCGGCCGTCAAGCTCTCCGACAACCCGGCCAAGGCCACCGG
>JAQGJI010000127.1 GCA_028290685.1 Devosia sp.
GGCACCAAGATCCTGTCCAAGGGCGACGAGGGTCTGGTCAAGTGGTACATGCCGTACAACCGCTAACGCTGAAAGGAAGCTGACACATGTCACGCGTTAAAAGAGGCGTTACCAATCACGCCCGTCACAAAAAAGTTCTCAAGGCTGCGGAAGGCTATTACGGCCGCCGCAAGTCAACGATCCGTATCGCCAAGCAGGCCGTCGAAAAGGCCGGCCAGTACGCCTACCGCGATCGTCGCGTCAAGAAGCGCAATTTCCGTGCTTTGTGGATCCAGCGCATCAACGCTGCCGTCCGTGATTACGGCCTGACCTATGGCCGATTTATCGACGGCCTCAGCAAAGCTGAGATTGCCGTTGACCGCAAGGTGCTGAGCGATCTCGCGATCACCCAGCCCGAAGCGTTCGGCGTGCTGGTCACCAAGGCCAAGGCAGCACTCGCATATCTCGAAGGCGTCGACAAAACGACCCACGAGCGCGTCACCGCCTGATCCTCGCCAAGCTGAGGCTCAATCAACGCCTTGCGCTAGCTCAAAAGGGCTGGCGCGGGGCGTTTTGTTTTGCTCTAAACCGCCGCACTTGTCCGAGTTGAGAATTACCATGTCCCTCGATAGCCAGATCGCCACCCTCCGCGCCGAGCTCTCCCTCGCCATTGCCGGTGCCGGCGATGACGCTGCGCTCGACGCGGTGCGCGTCGCCGCGTTGGGCAAGAAGGGCAGCGTTTCCGCGCTCCTTGCTTCCCTCGGCACCATGGCGCCCGAAGAGCGCAAGAGCGCCGGTCCCGCGATCAACGGCCTCAAGAACGAGATCGCCGGACTGATCGAAACGCGAAGCGCAGCGCTCAAGTCAGCGGCGCTTGACACCCGCCTCAAGGCCGAAACGCTGGACATCACTCTGCCGCTGCAGTCGGCCCCCACAGCCCGCGGTCGCATTCATCCAGTTTCCCAGACCATCGACGAAATCACCGCCATCTTTTCGGACATGGGCTTTTCCATCGCCGAAGGGCCCGATATCGAGACCGACTACTTCAATTTCACGGCGCTCAATTTCCCCGAAGGCCATCCAGCCCGCGAAATGCACGACACCTTCTTCATGAAGCCTGGCGCCGATGGGGCAAAGAAGGTGCTGCGCACCCACACATCGCCCGTGCAGATGCGCGTCATGCAGCGCACCAACGAAAAGCCGGCGGCGAGCTACATCACCCCGGCCATCGACCCGCCCATCCGCGTGGTCATGCCCGGGCGCACCTATCGCAATGACTCAGACCAGACCCACACCCCGATGTTCCATCAGGTGGAAGGGCTGGTGATCGACAAATCCAGCCACATCGGCCAATTGCGCTGGGTGCTTGAGGAGTTCCTCAAGGCCTACTTCGAAATCCCCAACGTCACCCTGCGCTTCCGCCCCAGCTTCTTCCCGTTCACCGAGCCGTCGATGGAAGTGGACGTGCAGTGCGACCGCTCCGGCTCGGAGGTCAAGATTGGCGAGGGTAGCGACTGGCTCGAAATCCTGGGCTGCGGCATGGTCCATCCCAACGTGATCCGCAATGCCGGCCTCGATCCCGACGTTTACCAGGGCTTTGCCTGGGGCATTGGCATCGATCGCATCGCCATGCTCAAATACGGCATGCCCGACCTGCGCGCCTTCTTTGACGCCGACCAGCGCTGGATTGACCATTATGGTTTCAGGCCGCTCGATCTGCCGACCCTGTTCGGCGGCTTGAGCAGCTAGGCCATGAGCGAGACCGCGCTCCCGCCCATTTTCATCGTGACCGATATTGAAAGCGATGGCCCGACGCCACTGCACAATTCCATGCTGAGCTTCGCTTCTGTTGCCATTCAAGCCGATGGAACGCCCTATGGCGAATTCGAAGCGCAACTGAACCCGCGCCCCGACCGAACCACCAACGAAACCACCATGGCATGGTGGGCAACGCAGCCGCAGGCCTGGGCCGCCGCCAATGCAGATGCCGAACCCGCCGAAGTGGTCATGCCGCGTTTTGCCGACTGGGTGGAGGCCCTGCCGGGGCCAAAGGTGTTCGTTGCTGCGCCCATGATTTTCGACGGGCTGTGGATGGACCACTATCTCGACCAGTTCGCCGGCACACGCGTGCTGAGCGGTCCGTTCAAGCAGCGCCAGATTTTCCGGGGGGGCGGTGTCTGCCTTTACACCATGGCAGGCACGCTGCGCGGGGCGCCGTACCTCGATTGGGGCATGAGCAAGCTGCCAGCCGAGTTCTACGGCCATATTGCCCACACTCATAAAGCCATCGACGACGCCCGTGGCTTTGCCAATGTGCTGGTCGAACTGTTCAAGATTTCCCGCGCCCTGCCGCCCATCGCAGGCAGTAAGTCCGATTTCCGCTAAGGTGCCCAAAACATGAAGTTCACTCTCGACTGGCTCAAGGAGCACCTCGACACCAACGCCTCGGCCGATGAGATCGGCCAGACGCTGACCATGATCGGCCTTGAGCTTGAAGGCATGGAGAACCAGGGCAAGGCACTGGCATCCTTTGTTACCGCCCATGTGGTTTCGGCCGAACAGCACCCAAATGCCGAGCGGCTGCGCGTGTGCAAGGTGGATGCCGGAACGGGCGAGTTGATTGACGTCGTTTGTGGGGCACCCAATGCCCGCACCGGGTTGAAATCGGTGTTTGCCTTTCCCGGAACCTATATCCCGGGCAAGGACATGACGATCGGCAAGGGCAATATCCGCGGCCAGGTTAGCAATGGCATGCTTTGCTCCAATGCCGAGCTTGAGCTCAGCGATGACCACGACGGCATCATCGAATTGCCCGCCGATGCTCCGATCGGGGTGAAATATGTTGATTATGCCGGCATCGATGGCGTGGTCTTCGATATCTCGATCACGCCAAACCGCGGTGACGCGACGGGCGTCTATGGTATTGCCCGCGATCTGGCCGCCTACGGGCTGGGTACGCTGAAGCAAACGGACATGTCCCCCGTACCATCAGTGGGCCCGAGTCCCATTGCGCCGCTGCCCCACCAATTCAGCGAAGGCGAGCCCAAGGCCATCCGTAAGTTTGGTGGCCGCTACATCAAGGGGATCAAGAACGGGCCATCCCCAGCCTGGCTGCAGCAGCGTTTGCGCGCTGTCGGCCTGCGCCCGATCAACGCCATTGTCGATATCACCAACTGGGTGTCGCTCGGCTGGGGCCGGCCGCTCCACGCCTATGATGCCGACAAACTCGATGGCCAGCCCGTGCTGCGCAATGCGCGCAACGAGCCGTTCGATGCGCTCGACAACAAGGTCTATACCCTTGATGACACCATGACCGTCATTGCCGACAACTCTGGCCCGTTGTGCCTCGGCGGTGTCATGGGCGGGATTCGCTCGGGCGTCACCGAGGAGACGGTCAACGTCTTCATGGAGTGCGCCAGCTGGGACCCCGAAGCGATCGCCCGCACCGGGCGCAAGACCGGCATCGTCTCGGATGCCCGTTACCGGCTGGAGCGTAATGTCGATCCGGCGCTGACCGAACCCGGTCTTGAGCTGGCCACGCGTCTGGTGCTGGAGCTCTGCGGTGGCGAACCAAAGGAGCCGGTGTTCTCGGGCGAGGATGTATTCCCCAATACCGTCGTCGCGTTTCCACTGGGTGAAGTGAAACGGCTGACCGGGCTCGATACCGGGCCAGAGGCGATTATGTCCGTGCTGAGTGCTTTGGGTTTCGGCTTTGCCTCGAGCCCTGAAACGGCGAGCGCAACGGACTTGACCCAGCAAATCGCTGTTGCCGTGCCCAGCTGGCGTCCCGACGTGACCCAGAAAGCCGATCTTGTTGAAGAAGTGATGCGCATGGTTGGAGTTGACAACGTGCCCATCGAACCCTTGCCGCGCATTCATCACATCGCGCCGCGCATACTAACGGCAATCCAGAACCGCCGTCGCATGGCGCGCCGGGCTCTTGCTGCGCGTGGTCTTGATGAGGCAGTGACCTGGTCGTTCATCTCCCATGCAGAGGCAACGCAGTTCGGGGGCGGTAGCGAACCTCTGCAACTGGCCAATGCCATTGCC
>JAQGJI010000112.1 GCA_028290685.1 Devosia sp.
CGCTATTTCGCCGTTGTCATCGTGCTCATGGCGCTTGGCACCGCGACAACCGCCATGCTGCGCCTCGCGGAACGCCGCATCGGCCGTTGGCGCGTCAGCCTTGCCGACGAGCGATGAAAATGGACAATCCCGACCAGCCGATCATTTCGCTGCGCCACGTCGGCAAGTCGTTCAACGCTGGCCAGATCCGCGCTCTAGAAGACATTTCGTTCGACGTTCGCGAGGGTGAGTTCGTGAGCCTCGTCGGCCCGAGCGGCTGTGGCAAGACCACTTTGCTGCGCATCATCAACGGCCTCATTGCCCCCGAGGAAGGCACGGTCTGTGTCATGGGCGCGCCGCCTGTGCCCGGGCCCCACCTTGCGATGGTGTTCCAGTCTGCCCGGCTCCTGCCCTGGCTTACCGTCGCGGGCAATATCGAGTTCGTGCTGCAGCTTAAGGGCTTGTCGCGAGGGGACCGACTGGCACGCGCTCGGGCTCTTCTCGGTGCTGTCGGATTGCGCGACTTTGCCGACGCCTTTCCGCATGAATTGTCCGGTGGCATGCAACAGCGTGTCGGCCTTGCCCGCGCTCTTGCCGTCGAGCCAAGGGTGCTGCTGATGGACGAGCCCTTTGCCGCGCTCGACGCGATGACGCGCGAAGTGCTGCGCAAGGAGCTGCTGCTGCTGTGGTCGCGGCGAAAAATGGCCATTGTCTTTGTCACGCACGACATTGACGAGGCGGTGCTCCTGTCCCAGCGCATCGTCCTGTTGCGCCCGCGCCCGGGTCGCATCGATGAAGTGGTCAATGTCAGCTTCCCCGAGCCGCGCTCGCAGAACGATCCGCGCACGCTGCCCGCCTTCGCGGCCATGCGGGAGCATCTTTGGAGCCGCATCCATGACATGGTTCAAGATGGTGCCGAGCTTGAAGAGCTAGCAGGGGCCTTCGGCAGTGCCGACCTGCAACACGCAGATCCGCGATAGGTCTTTCCTATTGCGACCATAGAGCGTGAGCCCCGTCTGACGCCTGTCCCTCTCCCACCGCCTACCCTAACATGTCAGTCAATTATTGGGAGAACCCGGTGCCGACCGGATCGATTGCACTCGAAAATTTGTCGCCGATCAGCGCCGCCGACTGGAGCTATGAGCGAGCTGCGCATTTGCTGGAGCGGGCTGGCTTTGGCGGCACGCCTGCCGATATCGAGCGGTTGGCGCAAATGTCGCCGGGCGACGCCGTCGCGTCCCTGGTCGACTATGCGGCCGTCGACAATTCGCATCTCCCCACCTTTGAGGAATCCGGCTTCTGGGAAGCTTCGTTCGCAGCTTTTCCCGTCAGCCGCCCGGCGGCCACCGAAATAGCGGAGCGCAACGGCGCCGCGATGGGCGTGCGCATCAAACCGGCTGGCGATCGGCCGCTGCAGCCGGTGACTAATCGCTTCTTCTACTGGCTCCGTGCCACCGTCCTCGAAACGCGGCGTCTTGCCTTCTGGTGGCTTGATCGCATGGTTACCAGCAATCGCCCGCTCGAAGAGAAGATGACCTTGTTCTGGCACGGCCATTTTGCCACCAGCGAAGAAAAGCTGCGCGATTACCGCAAGATCCAGCTGCAGCTCGAAACCCTGCGCCGCGGCGCCACCGGGAATTTTGGCGACCTGCTTGTCGCCATCGCCAAGGATCCGGCCATGCTGGTCTTCCTTGATGCCGCGCAAAACGTCAAAGGCGCTCCCAACGAAAACTTCGGCCGCGAGGTTATGGAGCTTTTCACCATGGGAGTTGGCAACTACACCGAGGACGACATCCGCGAAGCAGCCCGCGCCTTTACCGGTTGGGGCAATGACGATCTGGCCTTCGTCATCCACGAAGACAAGCACGATATCGGTCACAAGCGCTTCCTCGGCCACGAGGGGAACTTTGCCGGCGACGACATTTTGCGCATCATTCTCGAGCAGAAGCAGACCGCGATCTATATCGCGAGCAAACTGTATCGCTTCTTCGTCCGCGACGAAATCACGCCCGGCTTTTCCGAAGTGCTGGGCGCATTGCTCCGCGACAACAGCTACGAAATAGCGCCTTTCCTCACCACCATCTTCCTCTCCGAGGACTTCTACAGCGAGGCCTCGATTGCGACCCATATCAAGTCGCCGACCGAACTGCTGGTCTCCACCTATCGCAAGCTCGGCGTCAGCCAGCTTCCCGGCATTCCCGATCCGCACACCGTCTGCACCACGCTGGGTCAGGTGCTGCTGAACCCGCCGACTGTCGCCGGCTGGGGTGAAGGCCGGTCATGGATCACGCCGGGGCTCTTGTTTGAGCGCGCCAATTTTGCGCGCGAAGTAATGTTCCCCGACATCATCGGATTCCGCGACCCCAACCACGATCCGGGCGAAGAAGTCCGCCGGGTCAACCGCAACATCAACGCCGGGATGGAGATTACGGCGGCGACCCTGGCAGACGGCGCCGCGCCCAGCAGCGTTGCCGGAATTCAGGAGACCTTCAACACGCGCTACGCCAGCCTTATGGGCTACTCGGAAGCCCTGCGCAAACTCCGCCCCATTCCGCGCATGGCCGCGCAGTTCAGCCTTGCTGACATCGTCAGCGACACTGGCGCGCAGACCGCGGACGAGGCCGTGGACGTGCTTATCCGACAGTTGCTGCGCGTGCCTCTGACGCCGCCGGCCCGGGCCTCATTGATCGAGACGCTGACCGCACAGTTGGGCACGGCTGATCTCGGGGACGCACAAAGCTATATGGAACACCCGCTGCGGCTGGTGGCCCATCTCATCATGAGTTCACCCCAGTTCCAGCTCGCCTGAACCGGCGGAGGAGACGTCACATGGCTCGACCAAAAAAGCTTACCGGCGGCGACCGCGAAGGGCTGCTCCAATCCGGCTTCGGCTCCATGGTGCTCGAAGGCGCTGGCGGCGTTGCGACCTCGCCCGTCTGGTCCAAAGTCGCCCAAGCGCAGGCTGGTCAGAATGAGCGCATCCTCGTCATCGTCGAGCTATCAGGCGGCAATGATGGGCTCAACACCGTCGTGCCCTATGCCAACGACGCTTATTACAATGCCCGCCCGAACCTGGGCATCTGTCCGGACAAGTTGCTCAAGATCGACGATCATTTCGGTTTCCAGAAAACCATGACCGGCTTCGAGCGGCTCTACAAGGATGGGCTGATGGGCGTCGTGCATGGCGTGGGCTATGACCAGCCCTCGTTTTCGCATTTCTCCTCGATGGCCTACTGGCAGACCGGGGCACCCAATAGCGGCGAGGCCTATGGCTGGCTCGGGCGCATGGCCGACGCGATCGATCCACTCGGCCACACCACTAACTTCCTCGCCAACATCGATGACAGCCAGTCCCTCGCCGTGCGCGCCATGAACCATGTGCCGCTGGTCTTCAACGACCCCGACAACTTCACCCGCCACGTGTTCCACGAGCAGCGCGACGCGCTTGCGGTCATCGATGCGCGCGACAACGGGAGCGCCAATTCAGCCCAGGATTTCCTCTTCGATATTGCCGCAAGCGCCAATCACTCCGAACACCTAGTGCGCGATGCCTGGACTTCGTACACGACGCCCATTGATTACGGACTGGTCCCGTTCGGGCTGGAACGCGTCGCTGCACTGATTGCCGCCGATTTTCCGACCAAGGTCTACTACGTCCCTTATCGGAACAACGCGTACGACACCCACGTCTACCAAGGGGACCTCCACTCCCGCCTCTGGTCCTACACGTCCGACCACATCTCAGCCTTCGTGAGAGACATGGAGCGGCTGGGCCGAGCCGATGACGTCGTGGTCATGGTGTTCAGCGAATTCGGCCGGCGTGTGGCCGAAAATACCAGTCTGGGCACCGACCACGGCACTGCTGGACCCGCTTTCATCATCGGCAAGTCGGTGGCTGGCGGACAGTATGGCACGGCGCCCAGCCTCACCGATCTCGACGAAGGCAACCTCAAGTTCACCACCGATTACCGGCGCATCTATTCGACCCTGATCGAGGGCTGGATGGGACACCGGCAGACCTCCGACATTTTGCGCAACGACTTCCAACCCCTTCCCATTTTTGGCCGCGCCGCTTGAGCCATCGGCCAAAGGAGACCAGCATGCACCTGACGATCGCCTTCCTGATACGCACCGGCGCGACCCTCCTGGCGTCGGCCACATTTGGCCTACTGGCCACCACAACGGCGATGAGCCAACCCACCGATGTGCTTGAGGTCAAACTGGCGCTTGGCGTTGCCGATACCCAGTTCAACCCCACCACGGGTTCGATCTTCCAGCTCGCCGAGCAGTTCGGCTTCTACGAAAAGCATGGCGTCAAGGTCACAATCGTGCCACTCGAGGGCACCCCGCAGGCGGTCGCGGCGCTTAATGCCGGCGCCGTCGACGTCGCCGATATCAGCATCGACGCGGCGCTGCGCCTCCGCGCCGACAACGACCTCCCCATTCGCGGCTTTGTCGCCGTCGGCCGTGGCGCCGCATTCCTGATTGCTGCCCGTTCCGACATCAAGACGGTCGCAGATCTGGCGGGGAAGTCCTATGCCATCGCCGACAATGGCAGCCTCGACCACACCCTGACCCAGGCGGTCCTTCGCAGCTATGACATTCCCGCCGATGCGCCTAACTTCGTCGCCATTGGCGCGCCCGACGTGCGCATCCAGGCGCTTGCTGCCGGGCGCATCGACGCTACCACAGTTTCCTATGGCACCTTCATGTCGATCAACAACCCGCCGGGCATCAGCGTTCTGGTCCAGCCCGACGATTTCTCCTCGCGCTCGCCGTCCCTGTCCAAATTCGTCGCGGCCCTCGACAGCACTATCGAAACCAAGCACGAAGCCTTGCAGCGCTTCACCAATGCCTTGGTGGATGCATCGCGCTCCATGGCGTCCGATCCGCAGCAGTGGGTCGATGCCATCACCGAGGCGCGGCCTGATCTCACCGCCGAAAACATCGCCGCCACAAGCGCGCTGGTGCAGACTCGCTGGTGTGTCAACGGCTGTGTCAATCCGGATGAACTTGAGAAAACTGTCGCATTCAGCTACGACAATCCTGATTTTGAGGGCGTCAATGTCATCCCCGCCGAAGACATCGTCGACCAAAGCTTCGTCAGCAGCGCTGTCGAAATTCTTGGTGAATTCAAAGGGAAGACCATAGATGTGCGGTGATCTAAAGGGCCACTTTTCCAAACTCAGCCATTTCTAGATCGACTGGTTGACTGCCTGCGGTAAACTGCTGCCAAGTCAGTTGGTCGAAGGGAAAGCGCCAGCTGCCATGTTGCTGGAACTAGATTATTAGGAGGCGACTTCCGGAGCCGTGGCTCCGAGCTGTTAGTTTCTCCTAACGGACTAGTTGCAACTTGAGCGGACCCCAATCTTGAGCGGACCCCAATATAGCATGCTCCTACTGCGATATGTGGCATAGCGCGGCAGGACGTGCGTACTCGACC
>JAQGJI010000115.1 GCA_028290685.1 Devosia sp.
GATGCGGTAACGGTTCCACCGGTCGCAAGGCTTGCCGCAAGGCTTCCGATCGTCAAATTCGTGCCGTTCAGGCTTGCCGAGCCGGTAATACCCTGCAGCCGCAGATTAAGTTCTGGATCGATGTAGCCCGCACCATTTGTGGCGACGCGCCCACCAAACTGCGGGTTGGCGAGGCTGCCGCTCAACTGCGCATCAAGGGTCACTACCCCGCTGAGCTGACCGCCCCGGTCCGCGACAAACCGGTTGCCCAGGGCCAGGGGCACCGAACCGGTGAGCGCCACGTCGAGCCCGCTCCCGCTCAGCGGCACGGTTCCCGACCCGGTCAGCGTCAAGCCGCCCGAGCCGCCAGCCGAGAGCGACGCCAGCGTTACCGTGTTGCCGGCAAAACTGCCGCTGGCCGTAACGCCGAGCGGCGCAATGCCAAAATCGTTGATGGCCGCAGCATTGACGCCCTGCGCCTCTACCTCGAACTGCACCCGCGGATCGGCTCCGGTGCCGCTGATGTTCGCTCGTCCGCTCAGCGTTCCCGCCAGCCCCAGATCCGGCGCCACGGTGTTGGCAATGGACAGGGGCAGCGCATTGATGTCGAGCGCTATGTCGAGGGTCTCACCCGCCGAACCGGTCGCCGTGATCGAGCCCGGCCCCACATCGAGACGCACCGCATCCAGCCTCACGCTTGAGCCGGCCACCACCAGTTCGGTGGGTCGCGCCAGCCGTGCCGACAATTGCCCCTGCACCAGTTCCAGGCGGTCCAGCGCAAGCCTGTAACCGGCGTCCACCGGCGTCAGCGAGCCGGTGATATCCAGATCCGTGCCCGTCGCCAGAGCGGCCTGGGCATCAAAGGCCGTGGTCGCGCCACTCTGCGATGCAATCGCGGTCAAGCTGGTGACCGTCACCCCGGCCGCGACAATATCGCGACCGTTCACCGATCCATCGATCACCGGCACCCTGAACAGGTCACTCACGGTGGCCGAAACATCGGCCGCGCCCACTTCGATATCGTTGAACGCCAGCCCGCGCACGTCTGCCCGCACGCGCGCGCCTTGCTGGCCATCCACCGGCGCCAGCGTCACATCGGCATTGAGCGCCCCCGAAGCCTCGAGCAGCGCCAGCGCTGCCGGCACCGAAACATCGGGCGACACTACATTGACGGCGCCGTTGATCAGCCCGGTCAGCGTCAGCCGCGCCAACTCGCCCGTGATCCGCGTCCCGGCCGCCTGAAAATCGATACCACGCAGTGCGTGCTCGGCCGGGGTTATGCTCAGGCCCGCAGCCAGGGTGGCGCGAAACCCGTCGAGCCCCGCCACGCCGCTGATCGTGCCTGCAAGGGCGTCGACATCATACTGCCCCGAAAAGCCCAGGGTCGCATCGCGCAACTGCCGTCCCGCCAGAGTGCCACTGGCCACTGTCGCGTCGAGATCAAGGTCGATGACGCTGTCGGCGCCCCTGGCCGTTCCGGTTACATTGAGCGCACCCGATGCCTGCTCGGACAACAGCGCCAGATCGCTTAAACCGAGGTTGAAGCTGAAGTCGGCTATGGCGCTGGAATAGCTACCATCGGCCAGAACCTGCAATTGCGCGTTCTCGATGCGGAATTGATCCGCTACCAGCCCATTGGTGTTGCGGCCGACGCGCCCGCTCACCGAGACCGTGCCCGCCAGGAGGCGGTCGGCAACCGCTTCATCGATGGCAAGATCGGTGCCGGTACCATCCAGCGTCAGATCGAACGCGCCGGTCAGCGGCATGATCGCGCCGCTTGCCTTGAGCGATAACGCACCACTGAGGTCACGCCCGGCCAGCCCGGAAAACGGCGAAATACTGGACGTGTCCACTGCGATGTCGCCGTTGAAATCGAGCCCATTCAACCGGCCCGTCAGCATGGCGGTCAGCGCCTCGCCCGAGACACGCAACTGCGCCAGTTCCACCGGCTCGCCCGCATTCCACAGCCCGGCGATACCGATGCCGATATTGTCTCCCAGCACCGCTGCTACTTCCGGGGAAGCCACAATACCCGAGAGCGTGCCATCGCCATTGAACGTCAGCCGGCGTGTTGCCGGATCGTTCAGATTGGCGGCGACCCCACCCAGGGTCACCGCCACCGCATCGGCCGCGAAGCCCTGCGTGGTATAGCCCGAGACGCTGAGCGTTGACGTCCAGTTCTCGTTGCCCTCGCCCCCAAAGGCGACAGCCAATCGGGCCGAATCGACCTGCGTGGCACTGCCCGGCACGGGCAGCGTCACCGCGCCACCGGCGGGGTCGGCAACAACGGCATTGAGCGCCAGAGTGCGCAAGAAATTGTCCGGCGTCGTTTCCGCTGCGGCTTCAAGCGACAGCTGCCCGCCCGTGAGCGTGAGCCGCGAAAGGGATACTCCGCCCTCCGAGCGCACCAGGGCATCGGCGGTCAGGGCCGTCTCCGCGCCGAAAAACGCCCGATAGGGCTCGGCGACAAGGCTCGACAAGGGCCCGCGCAGGTCCGCTTCAACAGCAAAACCCTCCCCCTGCTGCTCGATCGTGGCGCCGCCCGAAAGCGCTGTCTGGCCGTTGGCCTGCAACACCAATTGGGTTTGCAGTTCCGCGACAGGGCCCGAGCCATTCAGCGTCAGGGTGAGCGCTGGGCGGTTTTCGATACCGACAAGATTGGCAAGCACACCGTTTTCAGGCTCCACCAAGGACAGGCCCAGATCGATGGAGTTGTCTGCGCCGGTATAGACCAGGTCCAGGTCCAGCGTACCTCCTGGCCCATCCAGCCGCACCACGTCGAGGTTTGTGTTCAGATTGCCGTCATCGAGGGTAAACCCGCCAGCGAGCGAAATGCGCGACCCGAGCCCGAAGACGTTCTCGCCGAACGTCACGCTCGGGATAGTCAGCTCCTGCAGGATTATAGCCACCGGAAAATCAGGAATTTCAAAGCTCCCGGCTTCCGCGGGCGGCAAGTTCACCCCTTCTGCCGGTACGGCATTGCGAATGTAATCGATCGAGTCTGCCCTCAGCGAACTGACCTCGAGCCGCCCCAGGAACAGTGCCGCCTGGTTCCAGGTCAGCCGGGCATTGGTGACGCGCAGCCACACGCCCTGCTGGTCGGAGATGGTAATCTCACGCACCGAGACAT
>JAQGJI010000187.1 GCA_028290685.1 Devosia sp.
AACTGTTCGGAGAGGCGCGCATTGTCGTGCCTGCCGAAGCGCCGGCACTTGGGTCAGCCCTGCGCCGCCTGCTCGAAGACGGCGAGGAGCGCCGCCGCCGTGGTGCAATCGGCCGCCAGCGCATAGGCGGACCCGGGGCGGTGGAAGCAATTATCGCGGCCTTAACAGCCTGAGTCCCGCCCCTATTTCTTGTCCGATGCCGGATCGAGCAGCCGGTGCAGATGCACAATGAAATACCGCGTCTGGGCGCTGTCTACCGTCAATTGTGCCTTCTGGCGCCAAGCGATCTGAGCGCTTGCATAATTGGGATAAACCCCCACGATATCCACCTTGTCGAGATCGGCAAAGGTTACGCCCTCAAGGCTCGAGAGTTCGCCCCCGATCACCAGGTGCAGCAGCTGCTTGGAGGAATCTTCTGTTTCGGCCATAGGTTCAGATCCGTTCGTCTGGAATGGTGAGTGCGCCAGCGACTCGATCGGGGGCAGTTTGGGCAGCAGGGCAGCCATAAACCTTGATCAGCGCAGCATGAACGATGGGTTTTAGGCTCATGTCGGCAAGGGCCGCAAGCGCCCCGTGGCGCACATCTCGTCTGTTGAATACAGGGAACCCGCTGCATACATCTTCGAAGCTGACCCCGCATTCATCCAGAATCAGCGCCGCTGCAGCAATATCCCAGTCCTGGCTGCCGCGGCGGTTGGCTACGGCATCGATCTTGCCAGTCGCCACCTGCACCAGCCGGTAAGCCAGAGAGGGGTAATAGGGGCCGCGCGTATAGTGGAGCCCCGCAGCCTGCATTTCCTGGTGGACCGCTCCGGCCGCCGGAATGATGGGGGCGGCTCCAGCGCGGCGATGACGCGTCAGGGCCTTGCCATTAAGTCGCGCGCCCTCTCCTTTTGCGGCATCGTACATTTCATTGCGCACCGGCGCGAAAATCACCCCGGCAACCGGCACGCCATTTTCCACCACCGCCAGGGATACCGACCAGGAATCCTCCCCGCGCAAAAAGCCGCTGGTGCCATCGATCGGATCGACCACGAACACGCGCTCGCAATTGAGCCGCGAGGGGTTGTCGGCCGTTTCTTCGCTAAGCCAGCCATAATGGGGGCGAGCCGCCAGCAGCGAGGCTGCAAGATACCGATCCACCAGGATATCGGCTTCGCTCACGGGAGACTGATTGTCCTTGGTCCAGCTTTTAACGTCGCGCCGGAAAAAACCGCTGGCAATAATGCCAGCTGCCACTGCCGAGGAGCGCAGCAGTTGCAGGTCATCGCTATAGGTGGTTGGCAGTGCTGGCATTTACCGCGCCTTTTAGGCTTGGAGGGAGTTTTGGGCAAGGGTCAGGCTCCCCCTCATACTAACTTGTCGCAAGCGCGGGGGTTCACTCTCTCGTGCGGGGCTCGGCGGGGCGGAATGACTGCCTGCCCTGCTCACATACGAATTCGGCACGGTTAACACCCCTCCACATTACGCAGTTAACCGGGTCCTACTCGGTGCAACACCCTGCTAACCGTTCGGGAAAACAAGATAAACTTAACCGAACCGATTAAGGGGCTGGGTAATCGGGCGGGGTATGTTGGCTTCAGAACAGAGAGCACCAAAAACCAGCTCTCGAAGTTGACAGGAAGGCAGAATTCACATGATTCATGGTGTTGCGATGGAAGGCACGTCGGTCATATTGGCGTTTGGCAGGCCTGCATTGGCTGATCGCCGCTTCGTAGCCGCCAATGACAACGGTCCCAAGGACCCCGTCAAAACCGTCACCATCCGCCGCCTGCTCGAACAGAGCGGGGTAGCCATCAAGGTCAAGGTGCCCGTCACCGAGTTCATCGGCGTTGCCGTCGCAACGTCGATCTCTGCTGAAGGCGTTTTGACGAGCTCCATCGAACTGGTGCACGCCGATGCCGAACTCAACTACAAGGTATTCGAGGAAGACGGCAATCAGAGCGTCGTCGCCGAATGGCAGAACTGGGGCAAGAAGCTGCGCCTGCCGCTCTTTATAAAGGCCGGCGACGGCCAGTACATGCCCTACTCTCAGCAGGTCGATGGCGTAATGGTCGGCAACACTGCCTCCCGGCGCAGGCTTGCGGCCGAGGCCGGACGCCGCCCTCGCTTCCTGAACCGCCGCCAGCCAGGCCAGCCCGACGCCTAAGTTTCCCGTTGCCTCCAAGCACGTCTGAAGGGTTGACCGGTGGTGCGGTCAGCCCTTTTGGCGTTTACCGATAGCGCTACGCACAGCGTCACCAAACCCAATCCGCCAGGAGCGCCAGGCTTAACACCATCCCGACATAATGATTGCTCCTGAACCGCACCAGGGCGTTGTCTACAAGCTTGGCATTGACCGTCCAAACCTGCCAGGCGAGCAAGCCCGCAGCGACAAGCGAAATTGCTGCAAAAGCGATTCCCGCTCCCGAAATGGTCCCCGCTGCCAGCCACAAGATATAAGCCCCAAGGTAAAAACCGGCCACGATCATCCGCGCCCGCTCGCCGAACAGCAGCGCCGTCGATTTCACCCCGATCAGCGCATCGTCCTCGACATCTTGCAGCGCATAGATGGTGTCGTATCCAATCACCCACAGGATGGTGCCGCCGTACAACAGGAGTGCAGGCATGGCGAGGCCGCCGGTCTGGCTGCTCCAGCCCACAAGGGCGCCGTAGGAAAAGGCGAGGCCCAGAAACGCTTGGGGCCACCAGGTAATGCGTTTCATGAAGGGGTAGATGGCCACCAGAACCAGCGAGGCCACACCGGCCCACACCGTGAAGCGATTGAACTGGAACAGGATCACCGAGGCCAGAAGCGCCTGCGCGACCATGAACACCAGGGCACCGCGCGCCGTCACCTGCCCGGAAGGAATTGGCCGGGACCGCGTGCGGGTGACCTTCATATAGATGTCGCGATCAACGATGTCGTTAAAGGTGCAGCCCGCACCGCGCATCAGCGCCGCTCCCGCCAACATCAACATCGCATGCCACCAGTTGAAGCCAATCATGGGCTCCGCGTTGGCGGCAAGCCCGAGGCCCCAGATGCAAGGCCAGAACAGCAGCCATATCCCGATCGGGCGGTCCCATCGAGCCAGCCGCGCATAGGGCTTGAGCCAGGCAGGCGCATAGCGGTCGGTCCAATTGCCGGTGTGTGCGTCGGCAACAGCATTGGGCGGTGGAGTGACTGTCATAAGCTGCGACCTTTTCGCATGCACTATTCCCCTCGCACTTGGCGGGAGAGGGATAGATTTTCTGCATTTCGCAGAAAATCAGGGTCAGGGGTTCTCTCCACGCATACGATGTTTATGGTGGCTCCCGAAACCCCTCATCCGCCCCTTGGGGGCACCTTCTCCCGCAAGGGGAGAAGGGGAACAGTGTTCATGTCATGCCCCGCACCCACGCCGCCCTGCCACGCCTCCATGTCGAACCCGATCTTTCGGCCGGTGCCCAACTCACGCTCGGCAAGGAGCAATCGCTCTACCTCGCTGCCGTCTTACGCAAGAGCGTTGGCGATGAAGTCGTGCTGTTCAACGGTCGGGATGGCGCGTGGCTGGCCCGGCTCACAGGTGATGCCAAAAAGTCAGTGGCGCTGCAATTGATTGAGCAGATTGCGGCGCAGACGCCCCGAGCCGACCTCTGGTATGGCTTCGCCCCGCTCAAAACCGAGCGATTGGACTACATGATTCAGAAAGCCACCGAGATGGGCGCGGGTACCATCCAGCCGGTGCTGACCAAATTCACCCAGGTCAGTCGCCTCAAGCACGAGAGGCTGGTCGCCAACGCCATCGAAGCGGCAGAGCAATGCGAAGTGCTCAGCGTGCCTGATATTGTTCCCGAAACCACGCTGGAGCGCCTGCTCCATGCCTGGCCCGAGGAGCATGGCAACAGGCAGCTGATTTTCGCCGACGAAGGGGAGGACGCGTCGTCGCCAGCAGAATTGCTGGCAGGCCTGAGCGGCAAGCCAATCGGCCTCCTCATCGGCCCCGAAGGGGGTTTTTCCAACGATGAACGCGCCAGATTACACGCCCTCCCCTTTGTGGTTCCCATCAGCCTGGGGCCGCGCATCCTGCGGGCAGACACAGCCGCCGTCGCCGCACTAGCGATCATTCAGGCAATCATCGGCGATTGGCGATAAAAGCCGATTGCTTTGTTGCCGCGCAACGCTATGTTCCGGCTATCATTCACCTCTCCACGCCAAGAGGACTTCATGGCCGGTGCAGAAACCTATTCGCCTCTGATCGAATCGCGAAATGATCTGATCGAGGCAATGTCCCGCGGGTGCAAGCCCGAGAGCGAATGGCGCATCGGCACCGAGCACGAAAAGCATGTGTTCCACACCAATCCCTTGCGCCCTGTCGCTTATGGGGGCCCCGACGGCATCCATGCCTTGATCATGGGCATCGAGGCGGAGACAGGCTGGCATCCGTTTTATGATGGGGAGAACCCCATTGGCCTGCGCAACAACGAAGTCGCGGGCGGCATTTCCCTCGAGCCGGGCGGGCAGTTGGAGCTGTCCGGTGCACCGCAAATCGATCTGCACGCCTCCGCGGACGAACTTTCCGAACACATGCGGGTGGCAAAAAAAGTTGCTGGCCCGCTCGATATCCATTTCCTGGGTCTTGGCGTGACCCCGCTCTGGTCGGTGGATGAAATCCCCGCCGTGCCGAAATCGCGCTACGGTATCATGAAACCCTATATGGAAAAGGTCGGCACGCTGGGCACCTCCATGATGTTCCGCTCCTGTACGGTGCAGACCAATCTGGACTTCTCAAGTGAAGCGGACATGGTCAGGAAGCTGCGCGTGGCGCTGGCCCTGCAGCCGGTGGCAACGGCGCTGTTCGCGAACTCGCCCTTTGTCGACGGAAAAGAAAGCGGCTATCTCAGCTTCCGTAGCCATATCTGGCTCAACACCGACAAGGCGCGCACCGGCATGTTGCCGTTCGTGTTCGAAGAGGGTTTCGGCTTCGAGCAATATGCCGACTATGCGCTCGATGTGCCGATGTATTTCGTTATCCGGAATGGGCAATATGTAAACGTTGCGGGCGAGAGCTTCCGCCATTTCCTTCAGGGCAGGCTGCCGCAACTGCCGGGTGAAAAGCCCACGATAAAGGACTGGGAAGATCACCTCTCGACCATTTTCCCGGAAGTGCGGCTAAAGCAGTTCTTGGAAATGCGCGGAGCCGACATGGGCGACGAGAAATCGGTTACGGCGCTGTCGGCATTCTGGACCGGGTTGCTGTACGACGATATTGCGCTTGAAGCTGCCTATGAGATGATCAAGCCATGGACGCGGGAGGAGCGCGAGCACCTGCGCCGCGACGTGCCCAAGCTCGGGCTCGATACGCCACACGACCGCTCCAACATTTATGATGTTGCCGCCCAGGCCGTCGGCATTGCCGAAGCCGGTTTGGTGCGCCGTAATCGCCTCAATGCCCAAGGCCAGGACGAAAGCATTCACCTCGCCCCGCTCGAAGAAACCATCCGCCTCGCCAAGACTCCGGCCGAGCGTTGGCTGGATCGCTACCGCAACGAGTGGAACGGGGACGTGACGCAGGTGTTTGGCGAAGCCGAGATGTAGGCAGCTTAAACTAAGTCTTGCCTCCTATTTCCCCGTAGTGCATCACGCCGCGACAAACGGCGGAGGGCACATCATGCGGGTTCTGGTAATCGGGTCGGGCGGCCGCGAGCATGCCCTGGCGTGGAAAATCGCGCAGTCGCCGCTTCTCTCCAAGTTGTTCATTGCCCCGGGCAATGGCGGCACCGATGCGGTTGCCGAGACCATCGCCATGGACATCACCGACCACTGGGCAGTGATTGATTTCTGCAAGCTGAACGCGATCGACTTCGTCGTTGTCGGCCCCGATGCGCAAGTCGTCGCAGGCCTCGGCGATGACATTCGTGCCGCAGGCGTAAGCTGCTTCTGCCCCTCCAAGGCCGCCGGCCAGCTCGAAGGCTCCAAAAGCTTCACCAAGGCCCTGTGCGACGAGATGGACATCCCGACCGCCTGCTACGGGCACTTTGACACCGAAGCCGCCGCCCTCGCCTATCTTTACACCCAGGGCGCGCCCATCGTGATCAAGGCCGATGGACTTGCCGCAGGCAAGGGCGTGACGGTCGCGATGAGCGTCGAGGAAGCCGAGGCAGCCATCATCGATTGCTTTTCCGGCGCATTTGGCGGGGCGGGTGCCTCTGTCGTGATCGAGCAATTCATGGAGGGCGAGGAGGTGAGCCTGTTTGTGCTGTGCGACGGCACGAACATCCTGCCCTTGACCACGGCGCAGGACCACAAGCGTGCCTTCGATGGCGATTGCGGCCCCAATACCGGTGGCATGGGCGCCTATTCCCCCGCCCCGGTAATGACCGGCGAAATCTACCAACAAACGCTCGATCGCATCATCTGGCCCACGGTCAGGGGCCTTGCCGCACGCGGAACCCCCTATCAGGGCGTGCTTTATGCAGGGCTCATGCTCACCTCGGACGGGCCTAAACTGGTTGAATACAACGCCCGGTTTGGTGATCCCGAAACCCAGGTGCTGGTCATGCGCATGCAGAGCGATCTGCTGCCCCTGCTTCATGCGACGGCCACTGGCACGTTGGCCGGACATGATGTGGTCTGGAATGACCAGTTCGCCATTACGGTCGTGATGGCCACCAAAGGCTATCCCGGTCCAGTCGTTAACGGTAGTGAGATCAGAAACGCCCAAACACTGGACAATGGGGACCTGCAGGTATTCCATGCGGGAACACGGCGGGATGGTGATCGTTTACTTGCCGCGGGCGGACGCGTGCTCTGTGTGACCGCTTTGGGCCAAACTCTTCATGAGGCGCAAACATTTGCTTATGCCGGTGTGGACCAGATTGTTTGGCCAGAAGGCTTTTGCCGACGAGACATCGGCTGGCGTGAAATCGAGCGCAACGGGCGCTGAACCCTTCCTAAACCTTCAGGGCGCATCCTCTTCCAAGCAAAGCCCCGGGACGCGCCAACGCCGCATGACGCCGCTGCAATTGCGGGGTCAGGCCATCGCCGAAAGGCTGCGCGGCGAGGGCAAGGAGCGGGCGCCCATGAGTGCGACGGCGGGACCAAGGATTGGCGTTGCGCTGGGCGGTGGGTCGGCGCGCGGGCTCACCCACATCCCCTATATCGAAGCCATGGACGAGTTGGGGCTCAAGCCCTCGGTTATCTCGGGCACTTCCATCGGGGCTTTGATCGGGGCCGGCTGGGCGGCGGGAATGACAGGGCAGGAATTGCGAGAGCATTCCTTTGAAGTGCTGGGCACCATGCGCATTATTGCCAGCAAGCTTTGGGCAACCCAGATCCGTGGCATTGGCGGTATTCTCAAGAACGGCATATCGATGCAACTGGATGCCACCTCGATCGTGGACGCCTTCACGCCACCTGATTTTCCGCGCGAGTTCAAGGACCTCAAGGTGCCGCTCTATGTAGTGGCAACGGACTTCCAATCCTGGCATCAGGTGGTCTTCAATTCGGGCCTGTTGCGACCGGCCATCGCCGGCTCCATTGCCATTCCCAGCCTGTTCAAGCCGGTTGTTTATGACAACCACATTCTGGTCGACGGCGGCGTGGTCAATCCGCTGCCGCTCGACCAGGCCGATATGGACACCGATTTCCTGATCGGCATCGATGTGAATGGCGATCCGTCCGACGGGATCGCCAAGACAGACCACAAGGCGCTCGATATCTGGTTCGGCTCCGCCCAGATCATGATGCACTCGCTGACCGCCCATATGATGGCGGCCTACCCGCCCGACATCTATATCCGTCCCCATGTCACCAGCTTCGGCGCACTGGAGTTCTGGCGGGTCCGCGAGATTCTGGCCCATGCCGAGGGCGAAAAAGACCGCTTCAAACGTATCCTTGCCTACAAGATCGAAGCCTACCTTGCGGGCAAGGTGCCGGTTCTCGAGAGCAATTGAAAAGCCCTGCTACAGAGCGAGGCTCGAAGGAAATCGGGGGTTCACCGCTCCACCCCGGCTCCGGTCGCTTCCCGTCGGAAGGCTGGGCGGCAAAAGCGCCTGTGGACTGCTCTTTTTCAAGCAGGGAGTTTAGCGGGGCAGCAGAACGTCGTTGATGACATGGATGACGCCCTTGATGGTCAAGACCGCAGGCTGCGGAAAAACTGCCGGAGCATGGCCTCGGACCGCCCGGCGCCAAGGCCGCCGATCACTTCGGGCGCATGGTGGCAGCTCGGTTGCGCAAAAAGCCTGATGCCATTCTCGACAGCTCCTGCCTTTGTATCTTCGGCGCCAAAATAAATCCGCCGTAGCCGCACGTGCGCAATGGCTCCCGCGCACATGGCGCAGGGCTCCAGCGTCACATACAAGTCGCAACCATCAAGCCGGCCCGTCCCGCGTTTGGCCAGCGCAGCGCGGATCGCCAGCATTTCGGCGTGGGCCGTGGGATCGCCCAGCGCTTTCATGCTGTTGCGCTCGGCCGCGAGCACGGCACCCGCTTCCACCACCACTGCCCCCACTGGTGCCTCTCCCTGGCGTGCTGCTTCTTCGGCGAGCGCAAGGGCGATATCCATGGGGGAAACGAGCGGCATAGGGCACCGGGGAAAATCTTGAACCAGCTATACGCGATCACGCCCCTGCTGCAAACGAGCTTACTCGGGACCGCTGCGCAATCCTCCAGGTTGCGCTGCTCTGCCCGGCACGCTCACCGCCCTGACACATCATGCACCGGGCAGGTATTTGTCGCATCCGGCAAACAAAACGGGTCGGCATGGCGGGTTCCCTTGCCTATATTCAGGGATCAGGAGAATCGCCCTTGCCCATCCGCCAACTGCCTGAGGATCTGATCAACCGCATCGCTGCCGGCGAGGTGGTGGAGCGGCCCGCCAGCGTTATCAAGGAATTGGTGGAAAACAGCATCGACGCGGGCGCACGGCGGATCATCGTCACCACCGCTTCAGGCGGCAAGACCCTGATGCGGATCGAGGACGATGGCCACGGCATGGACCGGGACGACCTCATTCTTTCAATCGAGCGCCACGCCACCTCCAAGCTCCGCGAGGACGAGCTTGATGATATCCGGACGCTGGGCTTTCGCGGCGAAGCCCTTGCCTCGATTGGCTCGGTGGCCGAGCTGACCATCTGTTCGCGTCCGGCTCAGGCCGAAAACGGTTTGCGGCTCGACATGCGTAGTGGCGTTCGCGGAGGTCCCGTCCCGCACGCCATGAACCGGGGCACCATCGTGGAGGTCCGCAATCTTTTTGCCAATGTTCCAGCACGGCTCAAATTTCTCAAGAGCGACCGGGCAGAAGCCGCAGCAATAACGGATGTGCTCAAGCGGCTGGCCATGGCCAACCCTTCGGTTCATTTCGTGCTGCAAGGGTCGGACCGCTCGGCCAGCAACTGGCCTGCGATAACGGGTCCGGGCGCGTTGGCAGCGCGGCTGGCCCAGGTGATCGGGGACGATTTTGCCAAAAATGCCGTAGCGCTTGCCAGTGAGCGGCATGGGGTGACGGTTGCAGGGCTGGCAGGCCTGCCCACCTATACCCGTGCCAACGCGCTGTCGCAGTTCTACTTCGTCAACGGTCGCTCGGTGCGCGACAAGGTGCTGGTTGGCGCCATCCGCGCCGCTTATGCAGACTATACCTTCCGCGACCGCTTCCCTGTGGTTGCGCTCTATCTGGCGGTGGATCCGGCCGAGGTGGACGTCAATGTTCATCCCGCCAAGACGGAACTGCGTTTTCGTGATGCGGGAGCGGTGCGGGGCGCCGTCATCCGCGCCATTGGCGAGGCGCTGACGGCCGCCGGGTTCAAGGCGTCCACCACCGTTGCGGAGGATGTTCTGGGCGCCTTCACGGCCCCGGTCTATGCGGCTCCCGTTGCACCCGGCCCGGCCTACGCTGGAGCCGAGAGCGATGGGCGCTTTGCCGGCTACGATCACCCTTCCAGCCTTCGCGAACAAGGCAATCCGTTTGCGCCGAACTACCGGCAGGCGGGCAGCCTTGATGGCTTCAATGAACCAAGCGCGCGGATCGAGGTGGAGCCGGCACCGCAGCTCACTGAATATCCGCTCGGCACGGCGCGGGCGCAGATGTTTGATAATTTCATTATCGCGCAAAACGGCGAAGGCTTGCTGCTGGTGGACCAGCATGCGGCCCATGAGCGGCTGGTCTATGAGCGGTTCAAGGCTCAGCTGGCATCAGGGCCGGTGCCCAGCCAAGCGCAGTTGATCCCGCTTGTTGTCGAACTGCCCGAGGAGGACTGCGCCCGGCTGGAAGAAGCGGCGAGGGAGCTGGAGCGCTTTGGACTCT
Organism: Devosia sp.; assembly: GCA_028290685.1. GTDB lineage: Bacteria > Pseudomonadota > Alphaproteobacteria > Rhizobiales > Devosiaceae > Devosia. The sequence goes on from JAQGJI010000187.1 coordinate 10,263, forward strand.
ATCTTGAGCGCTTCGGTCCGCGCGCTGTTGCGGTGCGCGAGACCCCTGCCCTGCTGGGCAACAGCGATATCGAGGGCCTGGTCCGCGATCTGGCGGATGGTTTGGCGGAGTGGGATTCGACTGCTGCGATCAGTGACCGGATGGAAGCCATCATTGCCCGCATGGCCTGCCACGGCTCGGTTCGCTCCGGCCGCCGCCTGCGGGTCGACGAAATGAACGCATTACTCCGCGACATGGAGGCAACGCCCCACTCCGGGCAGTGCATTCACGGCCGACCCACCTATGTGGAGCTCAAGAAAAGGGACATTGAACGCTTGTTCGGCCGCAGCCGTTAGGCATTCATGCTCTTTTTCACCAGTGATACTCACTTCGCCGATCCGCGCGTACTGCGCATCGACCGGCGCCCTTTCGCCAATATGGCCGATCATGACGCGGCATTGATTGCCAGTTGGAACAGCATCGTCGGGCCCCACGACGAGATCTGGCACCTGGGCGATTTCGCCCGGGGTACGCAGGAGGATGTCGAGGCGCTGCTTGCCCAACTCAATGGGACCAAGCACCTGATCATCGGCAACAACGATCCGCCTGCGACGCTCGCCGCCAAGGGCTGGGCGAGCATGCAGCACTATGCCGAGCTCACAATCGACGGGCAGCTCTATGTGATCTGCCACTACCCGTTCCGCACCTGGAACCAGATGGGCAAGAAGTCGATCAATCTGCACGGCCATTCGCATGGGCGGCTGTCACCACAGCCGCGCCAGTTCGATGTCGGCGTTGATCCGCAGGGCCTCCAGCCAAAGCGGCTGGAGGAGGTTACGGCGCGTCCAAAAAAACGCGCTTACTGAAAGACGCTGGCGCCGCGATCGGCAACGCCCACAAGGCTGCGCATGCCGGCAAAAAGCTCACGGCCCATGCCGAAGTGCTGCGGCCGCAGATCTTCGGTGGCGGGGGCGCGCGAGAAGAATTCCGTCTCGTCGCCAAGGAAGGTCAGCGTGCCCTCATTGGCATCGAGCCGGATCATATCGCCATCGCGGATCTTGCTGATCGGCCCGCCATCCATGGCCTCGGGCGTCATATGGATCGCCGCGGGCACCTTGCCCGAAGCGCCCGACATGCGACCGTCCGTCAAGAGCGCAACCTTGAAACCGCGATCCTGCAGGATGCCAAGCGACGGCGTCAGCTTGTGCAACTCCGGCATGCCCAGCGCGCGCGGACCCGAAAAGCGCACGACCGCGATCATGTCGCCGGTCAATTCACCAGCCTTGAATGCCGCCTGCAGCCCTTCCTGGCCATGGAACACCCGGGCGGGCGCTTCAATGACACGGTGCTCGGGCTTGACCGCGGAGACCTTGATCACCGAGCGGCCCAGATTGCCGGTCAGGAGCTTGAGACCACCGCTCTGCTGGAATGGCGTCGCGACCTTGGTCAGAACCTTGGGGAGCGCCGATTCCTTGGGGGATGGTTCGAAGGTCAGCTTTTCTTCGATCAGCTTGGCCTCGACCTTGTAGCCTGAGAGACCGTTGCCCCAGACCGTCTTGACGTCCTCATGCAGGTGGCCGCTTTCGAGCAGTTCCTGGATCAGGAAGCCCATGCCACCAGCGGCGTGGAAGTGGTTCACGTCGGCAACGCCATTGGGATAGACGCGCGCGAGGAGCGGCGTGGCGTCGCAGAGATCGCGCATGTCGTCCCAGGTGACGTGCAGGCCGTCAGCGGCGGCGATGGCGATCAAATGCATGGTGTGATTGGTGGACCCGCCCGTGGCATGCAGACCAACCAGGCCGTTGACGATGGCCTTTTCGTCAATCACGTGGCCAACCGGGGTATAGTCATTGCCCAGCGCGGTGAGCGACAAGGCGCGCACGGTTGCTTCCTTGGTCAGCGCATCGCGCAGCGGCGTGCCGGGATTGACGAAGCTTGCGCCGGGAAGGTGCAGGCCCATGATCTCCATCAGCATCTGGTTGGAGTTGGCGGTGCCATAAAAGGTGCAGGTGCCGGCAGAGTGATAGGACTTGGATTCGGCCTCCAGCAATTCGGCCCGGCCGACCTTGCCTTCCATATAGAGTTGGCGAACCTTGCTCTTTTCGTCGTTTGGAATACCCGACGGCATGGGGCCAGCGGGGATGAACACGGCGGGCAGATGCCCAAAGGTCAGTGCACCGATCAGCAGGCCCGGTACGATCTTGTCGCAAATGCCGAGATACACAGCGGCATCGAACATGTTGTGGCTGAGCGCAATTGCCGTCGACATGGCGATGACGTCGCGCGAGAACAGCGACAGGTCCATGCCCGGCTGGCCCTGGGTCACGCCATCGCACATGGCCGGGACCCCTCCAGCCACCTGGGCGGTCGCGCCAATGGAGCGCGCGGCTTCCTTGATGATGTCGGGATAGAATT
>JAQGJI010000204.1 GCA_028290685.1 Devosia sp.
TCATCATCGCCTGGCTGTCGTCGGAACCCAGGCTGCCGGGTTCGGCGGGAGAGGAGGTGGCGTCCCGTGCGGCCGAACCGTTTCTCCAGTCACAGCATTTCGCCCAGGCCAGCCTAGCGGTCCAGACCCGCTGCGCCATGTGCCACACCGCCGAGCCGGCCTGGCCCGGCATCTACGAGGCGCCCAAGGACGTGATCCTGGACAATGACATCGCCATTGCCAACAACGCCCGCGCGGTCGCCATGCAGGCGGGCTACTCCCATGCCATGCCACCGGGCAATGTCAGTGAGATGACACCGCAGGAGCGGGCGCTGCTGGTTGAGTGGTTCCGCGAAGGTTCCGCTCGATGAAGCGAACCATATTGCGTGGGCGGGTGCTGAGCTTCAGGAGCGAGCCCCAGGGGCTCGATGACGCCGCAAGCTACGATTACTGGGAAGACGGCGCCGTTACCATCGCGGCGGGCAAGATCATCGCCGTCGGCGATTTCGCGGCCGACGACACGGCCGAGATCATCGATCACCGTCCGCACTTGATCATGCCCGGCTTCATCGACATGCACCTCCATTACGTGCAGTCGCAGATGATCGCCTCCTATGCCGGATCGCTGCTGGAATGGCTCGATACCTACACCTTTGTGGAAGAACAGAAGTTCAGCCGGCAGGGTCATGCGGAAGCGATCGCCAGCGCATTTTATGACGAGCTGATCCGCAATGGCACCACCAGTGCGGTAGCCTATTGCTCGAGCCATCCCCGCTCGGTGGACGCCTATTTCGCCGAAGCCGAAAAACGCAACATGCTGATGGCGGGCGGCAAGGTCATGATGGACCGCAATGCGCCCGAGGCACTTTGCGACACGGCGCAGTCCGGCTATGACGACACCACAATGCTGATCGAGCGCTGGCATGGCCGGGGCCGGGGGCTTTATGCCATCTCGCCGCGCTTTGCCATCACCTCGACACCGGCCCAGATGGAAGCTTCGCAGGCGCTCGTGCGGGAATACCCCCAGTGCTATGTACAAACCCATCTGAGCGAAAATGCCGCCGAGATTTCACTCTCCATGCAGCTTTATCCCGGATCGCCCGACTATACCGGCATCTATCAGGATTATGGCCTGCTGGGCCCCAGGACGCTGCTTGGCCACAGCATCCACCTGAACCACCGCGAAACGCAGGTGCTGGCCGAAACAGGAGCCGTGGCCGTGTTCTGTCCGACCTCCAATCTGTTTTTGGGTTCCGGGCTGTTTGATCGTGAACGCCTGCGCCAGGCCGGTGTACGCATCGGGCTTGCCACCGATATTGGCGGGGGCACCAGCTTTTCCATGCTGCGGACCCTTGATGAAGGCTACAAGGTCTTGCAGTTGCGTGGACAGCGGCTTGATCCCTTTGCCTCGTTTTACATGGCAACGCTGGGCAATGCCCGCGCGCTGTCGCTGGAGGGTACCATCGGCGCTGTTGCGGCGGGCAACTGGGCAGACCTTGTCGTGCTCGACGCCAGCGCTACCCCGGCCATGGCTCTGCGCATGCAAACGGTGACGAGCCTGGCCGAGGAATTGTTCCTGCTCCAAACCCTGGGCGATGATCGCTCGATCGCTGAAGTGTATGTGGCTGGTGCAAGGGCGAAGTCTACTTTAGGCGGGTTGGCAGCATCACATTCCTGACTTAAGGCTGGTCAGGCTGCACATAAAGGAAGCAAAATGGGCGAATACCTGACGAAGTCTGGCCTGTTGGTTCATCCCCTGTTGGCTGACTTCGTCGAGAAGGAAGCACTTCCCGGGTTAAGGGTGACGGCAGACCAGTTCTGGTCGGGATTGCGGCAGCTCGTGGCCGAACACGGGCCGGTCAATGCCCGCCTGCTGCAGCGCCGGGACGACTTGCAGACCCAGCTCGATGAGTGGCACCACAAATATGGCCCGGTTGCCAACAATCCGCAGGGCTACGAATTTTTCCTGCGCGACATCGGTTACCTTGTGCCCGAGCCTGCCGATTTCACCATCGAGACGAGCGGGCTCGATCCTGAAATCACCAGTTTGTGCGGCCCGCAGCTGGTCGTTCCGGTCAGCAATGCCCGCTATGCGCTCAATGCAGCCAATGCCCGCTGGGGCAGTCTTTATGACGCGCTCTACGGCACTGATGTCATCAGCCGCGAGGGGGATCTGGCCCCTGGCACCGGCTTCAACAGCCATCGCGCGCAAGCTGTGGTCGAACGCGCCGCGGCCTTTCTGGATGAGAGCTTTCCCCTTCGCACCGGCAGCCATCGCGATGCGACCGGCTACCATGTCGAAAAATCCGGCGATGTCCGCACTCTGGTGATCGATACCGCCAGCGGCCGCACGGCGCTGCAAGACGAAGCCGCTTTCGTTGGTTACGGCGGCACCGAACAGGCGGGCGAACTGGTGCTGCGCCACAATGGGCTGCACGTCGTTCTCGTCATCAACCCCGCCAGCACCATCGGGCAGGCGCACAGGGCGGGCCTCAGCGATGTGATCGTCGAGGCTGCCCTCACGACCATTCAGGACTGCGAAGATTCTGTTGCCGCCGTTGATGCCGCCGACAAGGTCGGCGTTTATCGCAACTGGCTCGGGCTGATGAATGGCACGCTCGAGGATACTTTCGAAAAGGCCGGCAGAACCGTCACCCGCAAGCTCAATCCCGATCGCGCCTACAAGGACGTCAACGGCCAGCCTCTGGTGCTCAAGGGCCGCTCCTTGCTGCTGGTGCGCAATGTCGGGCACCTGATGACCACGGACGCAGTGCTGTTTGATGGCAAGCCGATCGGGGAGGGCCTGATGGACGCGGCCATCACCGCGCTCTGCGCCATGCAGGACAAGCTCAACAGCAGCACGGGCGCCATCTACATCGTCAAGCCCAAGATGCACGGCCCCGAAGAAGTCGCCTTCGCCTGCGCGATCTTTGCTTCGGTGGAAGCCATGCTGGGGCTTGCGCCCAATACCATCAAGATCGGCATCATGGACGAGGAGCGCCGCACCTCGGCCAACCTCAAGGCCGCCATCTACCAGGCGCGCCAGCGGGTGTTTTTTATCAACACCGGTTTTCTTGACCGCACGGGCGATGAGATCCACACCTCCATGGAGGCCGGGGTCGTTCTGCGCAAGGATGAGATCAAGGCCGAGCGCTGGATCGCCTCCTATGAAGACCGCAACGTTCTGATCGGCCTGGCCTGTGGATTTTCCGGCCGCGCGCAGATTGGCAAGGGCATGTGGGCCCGCCCCGATGACATGGCGGCGATGATGGCCGCCAAGTCCAGCCATCCCGGCGCCGGTGCGAACACCGCCTGGGTGCCCTCGCCAACGGCTGCCACGCTCCATGCGCTCCACTACCACCAGATCGACGTGTTCGAGGCGCAACGCCGCCGCCACAACCAGGCCGTGCCCCCGCTCGGGGAGCTTTTTTCCATGCCGGTGCAGGCCCCCTATGCGCTGAGCCGGGAGGAAATCACTCGCGAACTGGAAAACAATGCACAGGGTATCTTAGGCTATGTGGTGCGCTGGGTGCAGCAGGGCGTCGGCTGTTCCAAGGTGCCCGACATCAACAATGTCGGGCTGATGGAAGACCGCGCCACGTGCCGTATTTCCTCCCAGGCAGTGGCCAACTGGTTGCGCCACGGGCTGGTGAATCGGGACGAGGTGACGGCAACGTTCGAGCGCATGGCGGCTATTGTGGATGGGCAGAATGCAGGCGATCCGCTGTACCGCCCCATGGCCGAAAACTTCCAGTCCGTGGCCTTCCGGGCGGCCCTCGATCTGGCGCTGCTCGGCGCCAACCAGCCCAGCGGCTATACCGAGCCCCTGCTGCATGCAGCGCGGCGCAAGGTGAAGGCGCGCAACGCCAAGTAACGCTGCCGCACAAGCCCAGGCCGGCCTCTGGCAGGTCAGCCTGGAGTGTACACCGGCAGCGTTATCCCTGTGTCTTGCCGGAACACCTCGACGTCGTTGGCCACCAGCGTCCTTGCCTCACCCACCGGCTCGTCCGTTCCCAGGTTGCGCGCATAGCGCGGGTGCGCGCCGGACGACACCTGCAGGCGCAGGCGGTGGCCGGTCTTGAAGCAATGGGCGGTGGCGTGGAGGGTGAAGTGCAGCCGCCAGCTTGCATCGGGTTCGACCGGCGTTGCCGGTGTCACGCGGATCAGCCCATCGGCTATATTGGTGGAAAGCCCTGCCGGACTGACATCGCACAGCCGTAAAAAGAAATCGGCATGCGGCACGCTGGCTCTGGCATGGACACTCACTTGCGCCTGCCCGATCACCGTGAGGTCATCGGGCAGGGGGGCGGACGTATAGCTGAGCACGTCGGCCCGGTTTTCCCGCAATGCGTTATCGACCGGCCCGGCGCCCGTGAAGGCGAAAATCGCCCCGCCCAGATTGGGAGTGGGGTCTGCCGGATCGTAGCGGTAGCGGTCCGAGCCGGAAGCTTTGCCGATGGTCTCGACCAGTTGCCGGTCGGCGCCGATACCCCAGGAGCGCATGGTGGGCGGCGCGGGCGGATAGGCGTCGAACTCGCGCCACTCATTGATCCCCGAAAGGTGAATGCGCACCGGCTTTTCGCGCAGGCCCGCATGATCCCCCATCAGCTTGGCGCGCATCCAGACCAGCGTTTCGCGCAGATTGTCGCGTTGCAGCTCATCGGCGATATGGGTCCAGGTGCCGATGGTCAGATAAGGGCGATGGCCAAGCGACACCAGACGCTGATAGTCGGCCAGCAATTGGTCGATCATGAAATCGTACCAGCCGGACATGAAATGCACCGGTGCAGTGGCCTCTGTCAGGCGGTGGCGGTGATCGATGCTGTCCCAGAACCGGTCATTGCCGATGGCCTCTTCGAACCAGCGCCGCCAGAACGGCACGGCCCGCCCGACCGCTGCCACATCGGCCTCAAGCAGGGGCAGGACCATGGAGGCCTTGGCGGTGGTGCGCTCGATGCCGCCCGAGAACATGGTGGTTGCCGTCTTGAGCGGACGTTCGCGCAAGCCTTCGATGACCTGCAGCCAGGAAAGCCACAGGCCCAGATGGAAGGCCCCGGAGGGAAACACGACCGAGCGAAAATCTGCGGTTGTCACCTTGGTGGCCATCGCCGAAATCTCGGGGGCGTCCGAGATCGCCCATTGCGCATAGCCCAGATAGCTCGGGCCGGACAGGCCCAGGCGCCCGTCGAACCAGCTTTGCGCCTTGATCCATGCCAGGGTGGCCAGCCCATCGGCACGCTCGTTAACCAGCGGATCGAACTCGCCTCCCGATTTCTCGGTGCCCCGGCAGGCTTGCAGCACCACATTGAAGCCGCGCTCGGCATAAGCCTCGGCGATAGCTGCAAAGCCGGAGCGGCCATAGGGCAGGCGCATCAGGATGGTTGGGTGGCTACCCTTGGCCTTGGGCGCGAAATGGTCCGTCATCAGCACCACGCCATCGGCCATGGTGAGGGGGATGTTGCGATGCGTCCTGACGCCATTGAGGCGCGGCGGCAGCTTGTCCACCCAACCCAGCATCAATGACCGAAGGCTCATGGGTTAGTCCACAAAGTCGAATTTATCCACATCGAACAGGCCGCGGTCGGTCATCTTGAGGTGCGGGATCACGGGCAGGGCCAGAAACGCCACCTGCAGGAACGGCTCCGGCAACACGCAGCCCAGCCCATAGGCGGCATCGCGCAGCACGTGCAGGTCGCGCGCCACGGTTTCAAACGGATCAAGGCTCATCAGCCCGGCCAGCGGCAGCGCGAGTTCGGCGGTGATCGTCCCATTGTCGGCTACGGCAAAGCCGCCCCCCAGTTCGATCAGCCGGTTGACCGCAGCGGCCATGTCGGCATCGCTGGCCCCGATCACCGTGATATTGTGGCTGTCATGGCCCACCGAGGAGGCGATGGCGCCGCGCTGCAGGCCAAAGCCGCGCACGAAGCCGCGCCCGATATTGCCATTGCGGCCATGCCGCTCGATCACGGCAACCTTGAGCACGTCGGCAGCAAGATCGGGCAGGGTGCCCTTGTCCCCGACCGCCAGCGGCGCGCTGTCGCGGAAGGTCAGGATCAAGCCGGGCTTGACCGCGATCACCGGGGTCTGGTTGCGGTCGGGGCGGGCAGGAACGATGAAATCGTCGGCCCGCACCGGTTTTGCCTTCATCGACGCCAGCCCCACCGGCGCAACCGGCGCACGTGCCGCGAACAGCTCGGGCACGACGAGCCGTCCTGCCGTCACCACGTCGGACACCCGGCACTCCTCGAGGCTGTCGAGCAGGGCAATGTCAGCGCGCCAGCCGGGCGCGAGCAGCCCCCGATCGGTCAGCCCGAAGATGCGCGCCGCCGAATGGCTGGCCGCGCGATAAACATGATGCAGCGGACGGCCCATGGCGATCAGCCGCCTTATGGAGCTGTCCAGATGCCCTTCCTCGGCGATATCGAGCGGGTTGCGGTCATCGGTGCAAAGTGCCACGAAGGATGAGGTGTTCTCGTCCAGAACCTCCGCCAGGGCACGCAAGTCCTTGGAAACGGAACCTTCCCGGATCAGGATAGCCATGCCCTTGGCAAGTTTTTCCCGCGCCTCGGCGGCGCTTGTCGCCTCGTGGTCGGTGCGGATCGCGGCGGCGAGATAGCCATTGAGCGCTGTTCCGAGCAGCAGTGGTGCGTGGCCATCGATATGGCTGCCCTGAAAGGCCGCCAGCTTGGCGATGATCCCCGGATCGGCGTTCAATACGCCCGGAAAGTTCATCATCTCGGCCAGACCGATGACTTTGGGGTGCTCCCGGAACGGCTCCAGATCGCCAAGCTCGAGCGCGGCGCCCGAGGTTTCAAACGCCGTGGCAGGTACACAGGACGAAAGATTGACCCGCACGTCCATGATCGTGCGTTCGGCGCAATCGAGGAAATACCGGATGCCTTCGGCCCCCAGCACATTGGCGATCTCATGGGGGTCGCAGATTGCGCTGGTGACCCCGTGCGGCAGCACGCAGCGGTCGAACTCGAACGGTGTCACCAGCGACGATTCGATGTGCAGATGGGTGTCGATGAACCCCGGCACGGCAAAGCGTCCCGTGCCGTCTGTCTCGGTTTTTCCATCATAGGTCGCATGCGTCCCCACGATCCGGTCATCGACGATGGCAATGTCGGTCCGGGTAATCTTGCCCGTGATGACGTCGAGCATGTCGACATTTTTGATGACCAGATCGGCTGGTTCCCTGCCCTGTCCGGCCATGATCATGCGGGTGAGGGCTTGCGCTGAAGTCATTGAGTGGTCCTGGACTGACGTGCTGCAGAAAGGTCGGCCCGCCTGCCGCTCGCGTCAAGGGCGGAACCGCCATCGCGTCCCGTACGTTGGCCTGTACAATCGCGATGGAGAACACGATGGAAACCTACGACCCGCAGAAATCGCCGACCGAAGCGCGTCAGGGCAATCCGCGCAAGATGAATCTGCGCGTACTGGTGTTCTCGCTGGTCGGCATCGTGGTGCTGTTTGCCATCATCTACATGGTCTACACAATGACCCAGGGTAATCCTAATTAACGGCCATGAGACTGGTTAAAGTTAGTCGCGACAAGCTCACTATCGTGCGCGAGAAGCGCGGCAGGGGTTTTTGCTACCGCACGGCTGATGGGGCCCTGGTCTGTGACGCAGCACTGGTGCAGCGCATCAAGGCCCTGGGTATCCCTCCGGCCTGGCAGCAGGTGCGGATTGCTCCCCATGAACGGGCCCATATCCAGGTGCTGGGCATCGATGAGGCCGGGCGGGACCAGTATATCTATCATCCCGCCTGGGAGCTGCGCCGCGACAGCAAGAAGCAGCAGCGGCTGGCCGTGCTCACCAGCGCCTTGCCGAAACTGCGGCGGCAGCTGGCGCTCGATCTGGCGGCACCGGCAGGCTCGCGCACACTGGCCCTGGCCATCGCCGTCGCGCTGATCGACAAGACAGCGATGCGGGTCGGGCGGGAGAAATATCTCGAAGCCAGCGGCACCCGTGGAGCGGGGACGCTCTATTCCCGTGATGTGCGCGTCAGCAACGACGAAATCGGCATCAGCTTTGATGCCAAGGGCGGCAAGCGCGCGGAGTACCGGCTGCTGGACCCGATCCTGGCCGATGCCATCCGGCGCATCAAGGAGCTTCCCGGTAAGCGTCTGCTGGTATTTCGGGACGAGTCGGGCAAGGTGCGGCCGATCAAGACCCCGGCGATCAACGAATATCTGCGCAAGATTGCCGGTGCCGATATTTCGGCCAAGGATTTCCGCACGCTGCATGCCAGTGCCCTGGCAGGCGAAGCGCTGGCGCAAATGGAAGTCGGCAGCTCGGTGTCGGCCCGGCGCCGGCAGATGGCGCGGGTCGCCCGCGAGGTTTCGGAAACCTTGCGTAACACGCCCGCGATCTGCCGCAAATCCTACATCGCGCCATGCCTGTTCAAGCTGTTCGACGATGGAAAGCTCAAGCAGCTTTGGGAATCGGCCGGGCGCGGCCGTGCGGGCCTGGCCACGCGCGAAAGGCGGCTGGGGGCGGTGCTGGCGGCAATGTCCTAGCCGCCCCGTTCCGGACAGTGCGGATAAAGTGCCGCGCTCCCTTGTTGCCGTGAGCAAATGCGCTACACTTGGGCAAATGTCATCGGATGCAGCAGCGTCCGTCTGTGAGGAAACGCCCCCATGCCTAAAGTTCGCGCGCTTGTTCTTGAACGCCAGCACGAAATGGCGCTCCGCGATATCGAGCTGCCGCTCGATGTGGGCCCGGGCATGGTCAAGATTGCCATTCACACCGTGGGCGTGTGCGGTTCGGACGTGCATTACTACACCCATGGCAAGATCGGCCCCTTCGTGGTCAATGATCCCATGGTGCTGGGCCACGAGGCCGCAGGCACCGTGACCGAAGTGGGCGCAGGGGTAACTCATCTGCGGGTCGGCGACCGCGTCTGCATGGAGCCCGGCATCCCCGATCCCAATTCTCGTGCCAGCCGGCTGGGCATGTACAATGTCGATCCGGCGGTGACGTTCTGGGCTACCCCGCCGATCCATGGCGTTCTGACCTCCGAAGTCGTTCACCCCGCGAACTACACGTTCAAATTGCCCGATAATGTGAGCTTTGCCGAAGGCGCCATGGTCGAGCCGTTCGCAGTGGTCATGCAGGCCGCCACCAAGGCGCGCATAACACCTGGCGACACCGCGGTGGTGCTGGGCGCCGGGCCGATTGGCACCATGGTGGCGCTTGCGGCACTGGCCGGTGGCTGCGCCCGCGTGATCGTTGCCGACCTGGCCCAGCCCAAACTCGATATCGCCGCCACCTACCAGGGCATCGTCACCGTCAATATTCGCGACAAGGACATAGTGGCCGAGGTTGCCCGGCTGACCGAGGGCTGGGGCGCCGATGTGGTGTTCGAATGTTCCGGGTCTCCCCAGGCCTGGAAGACGATCATGAGCCTGCCTCGCCCGGGCGGCGCGATCGTGGCTGTGGGTCTGCCGGTCGATCCCGTTCCGGTGGATATCGCTTCGGCCTCGACCAAGGAAATTCGCATCGAAAACGTTTTTCGCTATGCACACCAATATGATCGGGCGATCGCGCTGATCGCCTCCGGCAAGGTCGATCTCAAGCCGCTGATATCGCAGACGTTTGAATTCGAGGATGCCGTAAAGGCTTTTGACCGGGCAGTCGAGGCGCGCCCCAGCGATGTCAAACTGCAAATTCGGGTTGCCAGGGAACAGCGATGAACTTGACCTGCGCGACAGGGCTGCTGCTCTCCGCGGCATCGGCCTGGCAATAGCCAAGGGCTTGCCGCAGCGGGCGGATGGCGGCTGGTTTAAGACCGCTTGCCGCCCCTTTCATCCGGATCCACCGGCATTTGCCGCCTCACGGCGAGGGGCAGGGATGGACCATATTGGCCCAACCCTGCGCCTTGTGGCGCCTCGGGCCATGCCGGCGCTGTGCCAGGGGGATCGCCCCTTCAAGGGCTGGTTCGTAGCCTGGAACAAAGCCGGGCCATCGGTGTTATGAGACAGGCGTCACAATCGGGGTCATCCTTATGGATGTCGGCAACGAGTTTGGCTTTGTCCAGACCTACCTTCCGCAACACATCATCGCTATTCGCCTGCTGATCGCGGCGGTTCTGGGCGCGATTATCGGCTTCGAGCGGGAGGTCAACACCGCCCAGGCGGGATTGCGCACCCATATCCTGGTGGCGACGGCCGCCAGTCTGTTCACAATCCTGGCCTTCGAAATCTATCATACCATTGGCGAGGGGCCCAACGGCTCGCAAGCCGATCCGGTGCGTGCCGTCGAGGCTGTAACCGCCGGTATCGCCTTTTTGGGGGCCGGGGCCATTTTCCGCAATGGCGGGGGGGTCCAGGGCCTCACCACGGGGGCGGGCATGTGGCTGGCCGGAGCGGTTGGCGTTGCAACGGCGCTGGGCTTCTACCTCGTCGCGTTTGGCGTCGCCTTGCTGGCCGTTCTGGTCCTCGCCGTGCTGCGTGCCTTTGCCCACCAGGTCGTCGGGAAACGCCCAGAATCCGCCCTCGAACCCGGTACCCCCCTCAACGACGGGTAGCGATTGCGGCGGCCCGGCGCAGGGGTCGCCGCTTAGAGAGGACCATGGATTACGGCGGCGTTTGCTCCAGCCGCCCTGTTCATAACTGGCCCGGCCTGAAGATGGCCTCCGCCAGTTCCACAAAGCGGCGGCCTCGCTCCTCGAAGTTCTTGAACTGGTTATAGGATGGTGCGCCCGGGGAGAGGATCACGGCGTCGAAATTTCGCCTGTGCCGGTGCAGCGCCTGCATCGCGCCCGCCAGATCGGGCTCGCCCAGCACGGTGATGTGCGGTGCCGCGGCCTGCGTGGCGGTGGCCAGTCTGGCCCCTGTCACCGGCAGGCACGCCAGCGTGGTCACCCCATTTCGAGCCAGAAGGCCCGCCAGTTCGGTATAGTCCTGTTCCCGTTCGTGACCGCCCGCGATCAGCGCAATACGATAGCCGCGATAGGCGGCCAGGGCTGCCTTGGTGGCCTCGGGCGTCGTCGATATCGAATCGTCGACAAAGATCGTGCCGCCGAACTGATGTTCTTCCAGCCGGTGGGGCAGGGGCACAAAGGTGGCGATGCCGCGAACAATGCCCTCCAGCGAGGCACCTGCCGCAAGGGCGATCTGAGCGGCCAGCCGGGCATTGTCCAGGTTATGGTCGCCCTTGAGGCGCGAAGCCGTCGCAGCTGTGTCGATGGCGGCCAGCTCGTCCTCGTTCAAATCCCGCAACAGGCGGCGATGGTCGCGCACCGCTTTGGCGACCACAGCGCTGCCGATTGCCCCTGCGCCCAGGGCCACGGGGAAATCCCCGTCGCGGTCGATCAGGTGGAGCTTGTCCCGATAATAGCGCTCGACGCTGCCGTGCCAGTCGACGTGCTCGGGATACAGATTGGTGATGGCCGCGATGTCGGGCAGGAAAGACATGTCGGCGGTCTGGTAGCTCGAGAGCTCAAGGATCACGACGCCATGCCGGTCGGCGATCTCGAGCGGGGCGACGCCTACATTGCCCCCAAGGCCCGCATCCACGCCCGAATGCGTCAGCATCAGATGAACCAGGGTCGCGGTTGTTGATTTGCCCTTGGTGCCGGTGATGGCAATCACCGTGCGGCCTTGCCGGTAGGCTGCGCCCCACAAATTGAGATTGGACGTGACGGGAATGCCCGCGGCCCGCGCAATGTCAAAGATCGGCTTATAGCGCGACACGCCAGGGCTTTTGACGATCAGGCCAAAGCGGTGCTCCCCCATTGCCTCGGGCAGATCGTGTGCCGCGATCTGCTCGGTGTCCGGCACCTCGGCGATGCCGCTATCTGTGGTCACGAACACCTTGAGTTCGGGCTGCCGGGCCTTGAGGAACGCGCGCGTGGACAGCGCCTCGCGCCCGGCTCCATAGAGCAGCACCGGTTCTTCAAACCGCATAGCCAGCAACCTTGGCCGCCAGGGCAGGCGGGATGTGATGATCGTGGCTGTCGGTGAGGCACTCAGCCATGGCGATCTGCAACGCCGGTTCGCCATATTGGCCCAACAGGTCTGCCTTGACGGCCCGGACCACGGCTGCTTCGTGCCAGTCGGCATGGCGCGTCAGCGTGTAAAGGCACGCCGCGGCTTCAAGGATTTCCCCCACGCATTCCCAGGGCTTTTGTCCCGCCAGCCCGGCCAGTTCGCGGAACGAGCCTTCATTGTCGGGATTGTCGAGCAGGTCCTTGCCGAAAATCGAGAGCAACCGGTCCTTTGCCATGAAGGGCGCAAAGATCAGGAACACGAAATGGCATTTGGGGCACTGCCCGCACCACAGCTGGCCGTCATGCCCGGCGAGGCGGAAATTGCGGTTGCAGCTGGAAAAGACGTGGTCGAATTTGGTTTCGTGCGTAAACAGGGAGGCAATGCGCGCCTCCGAATAGGGGCGCAGCAGGGAGAAGTATTGCAGTGCCCCACCCGTGGCATTGCTCAGGATCGAAGCGATCCGCAGCTCGAAGTCCAGCGACTTTGAATATTGATGGTTGGTTTCCCGGCCATCGAATTCCACATTGCCCTCGCTGGCCGAGCGTTCGTTGGACAACACGATCTGGTTGTAGCCATAGAGCAGGGCGCACAGGGCTGCGATCATCGAATTGATCGCCGTGGACGGAACGTGGCCATTGTAATAGCCGGGCTCCTGGCTCAGCCGGATCATCTGCCCATCCAGCGTGCGTTTGACATAGACCGGAT
>JAQGJI010000217.1 GCA_028290685.1 Devosia sp.
ACATCCTGGATGGCAAGCTGAGCCTTGCCGACCTGGCGGCGCGCGTGGAGCAGGACAACATCAACCCCCAGCCCCGCTCGGGCCAGCAGGAATACCTCGAAAACCTGATCAACCGCTTTGTTTAGCCGGGCAGGCGATATTTGAGCGAACGCACCGCACGTGCACAGCCCCCGGGTCAAGCCCGGGGGCAACCTTTGAGTGGCTTTCCGGAGTGCAGGTCCACCACTCCAAGGACCTGCGATCCAGCAAGCCTATTGGGCGAAGATGCCCCGATTCACGTGAAACAGGAACCTGTTGCGCCCCTGCATGCGGACGTGCCCGGAACGTTTGACCACGACAGATGCCGGGCCGAACAGCGCTACGGTTTTGCAAACGGCTTGCCCCAAGATTTCCAGCAAGGGACCCAGGCTGGTGTTCTTCTAGGCCCTTGAAGGCGATCAGTTGCAGCCGATCGACCCGGTGCTGGTTGGGGCGAAAGCTGCTCGATCACATTTTCCCGACAAGGGACGACAATCCGTCGCAGCGGGCCTAAGCTGGCGATCTAGCTGGTCGCGGGTTCGCGGGGTTCAGCGCGCGCCATGCGGCCTCCCCCGATGGAGACTTCAAGGCCATGCCCAATTTCCATGTCATAAGCGGCGCGGGCGACAAGCTCGACATGCCCGTGATCCGCACCATTCATATGGCCGACCTGATTGCGGCGCTGCGTCAGGGGATGGCGGATTTCTGGGAAAGGCCCAGCCATTACGTGATGCTGGTGCTGATCTATCCGATCATCGGGATCGTGCTGACGGTGTGGATGAACGGCTTTCAAACCTGGCCCCTGCTCTATCCGCTGGTTGGCGGCTTTGCGCTGATCGGGCCTTTTGCGGCGCTGGGCCTGTATGAAATCTCGCGCCGGCGGGAACAGGGTCTGGACAGCAACTGGTCCCACGCCTTTGGGGTGCTGCGCTCACCCGCCATCGGCTCGATCGCTGCGGTGGGGGTGATGCTGTTCGTGCTCTTCACCCTTTGGCTGACAGCGGCCCAGGCGCTCTATGAAAGCCTGTTCGGCTCTTCGCCGCCCCAAACCCTGTCGGGGCTGCTGGCGCAGGTGTTCGGTGAGCCTGGCGGGATCACCCTTTTGCTGGTTGGCTCGATGCTGGGCGCCCTGTTCGCGCTTGTCACGCTGTGCACCACGGTGATTGCCTTCCCCTTGCTGCTCGATCGGGATGTAGGGGCCTTTGTTGCCGTAGAAACCTCGTTTCGCGCCGTCCTCGCCAATCCCGGCCCCATGCTGGCATGGGGCATCATCGTGGGCGCCGGCCTGTTCCTTGGGGCCTTGCCGCTGTTTGTCGGCCTTGCCGTGGTTATTCCCATTTTCGGGCATGCCACCTGGCACCTTTACCGCAAGGTCGTGGAGCCTGCGTCCATGATCCGGGGCAGCTAAGCCCGGCGGCAAACAGCAACCCAGGCCCGGCAAATTCTCCGCCTCCGGTTGGAATTGCCCATAAAAACGCATAAGGTCCCGGCCTTCCAGCCGAGACCTGTTGTTTGATGGACGCCACGCCGATCAATCCCGAGCTTTCCCCGGCCGCCACGCCGATGATGGCACAGTATTTCGAGATCAAGGCGGCTCATCCGGGCTACCTGCTGTTCTACCGCATGGGGGATTTCTACGAGCTGTTCTTTGCAGACGCCGAAATTGCCAGCGCCGTGCTCGGCATCGTGCTTACCCGGCGCGGCCGGCACCTGGGGCAGGATATCGCCATGTGCGGCGTGCCGATCCATGCCGCCAATGATTATCTCAACAAGCTGATCCGGCATGGCCATCGGGTCGCCATCTGCGAGCAGGTGGAAGACCCCAGAGAAGCCAAGAAGCGCGGCGCCAAGGCGGTGGTGAAGCGCGATGTGGTGCGGCTGATCACCGCTGGCACCCTGACTGAGGATGATCACCTCGATGCCCGCGCGTCCAATTTCCTGGCCGCGCTGGCCATGGTGCGGCACGGGGAAACCGACTTCGCGCTGGCCTGGGCGGATGTATCGACAGGGGAAACCTTTGTAGCCGACCTGGGTGCCGAGCAGCTGCAGGACGAACTGGCGCGGATCGCCCCGGCCGAACTGCTGCTCACCGAGGCAACGCGCCTGGTGCTGGCCGAACAACACCTGTTCGCACCCGCCTGGGCGGCCATTGCCCAGACCGCACCGGCGGCGGGCTTTGACAGCGAAACGGCCACCCGCTCCCTGCGGGCAGCCTTTCCGGGCGGGGCGTTTGATCCCACCGCCCTGTCGCGTGCGGCGCGCGCTGCCCTGGGGGCCATCGTCGCCTATGTCGGGGAGTCCCAAAAGGGCGTTGGCGTGGCGCTGCGCCCGCCCGTGGCGGAAAACGCCGCCCGCCACCTGGCGATCGATCAGGCGACGCGCCTGTCGCTCGAGTTGCACCAGACCCAGCGCGGGCAAAGCCGGGGCTCGCTGCGGCAGGTGATCGATCTGGCTGTCACCGCCCCCGGATCGCGGCTGCTCGCCGCACGGCTGGCCGCGCCCCTGGCCGATGCGGCTGCCATCAACGATCGGCTCGATGCGGTTGGGCTCCTGGCCAATGACACCGTGCTCACGGCACGCCTGCGCAGCGATCTCAAGGGCGTGCCGGACCTGGCCCGTGCCTTGACCCGGCTGGCGCTGGATCGGGGTGGGCCGCGCGACCTTGCGGCCATCGGCAAGGCTGTGAGCGCAGCCAAGGCGGTTTCGAGCCATTTCGAGCGGATCGATGATCTCCCCGTCGTTGTTGCCCGTCTGGCAGGCATGCTTGCAGCTGCGCCTGCCGGGCTTGCAGCTGAACTGGCGCTGGCTCTGCAGGACGAGCTGCCACTGCTGAGCCGGGACGGGGGGTATGTGCTTAAAGGCTATGACGCCCGGCTCGATGACGAGCGGGCGCTCGCCAGCGAAACGCGCGCCGTGGTGGCGGCGCTGCAGGCCCGCCTGATGGACGAGACCGATGTCCGCTCCCTCAAGATCCGGCACAATGGCGTGCTTGGCTATTTCGTTGAAGTACCGGCGGCGCACGGCGCCAAACTGCTCGAGGAGCCGCACCGGCGAAGCTTTATCCATCGCCAGACGCTGGCCAATGCGATGCGGTTCACCACCACCGAACTGGCCGAGCTGGA
>JAQGJI010000135.1 GCA_028290685.1 Devosia sp.
CGTTTGTGTGGCAGCGGTGCGTAAATCCGCCGCGACCGAATTGAAATGATTGTGCAGCCGCACGCCGGTGCGGCGATGCCACACCGACAGCAGGGAAGGCAGAAAGGCCGGCAATGCCATGGTGCCGAGAACGATGAGCACACAGAGAACGCTCGTGGACACTGGCAGCAACCAACTCAGCGCGATGCCCAGCAGGGCAAGCGGCGCCAAAAGGGATCGGCGTAAATTGTCGAGCATCTTGCCACGCCCGACCGAAGGAACGAGAGCCGCGCCAGACTGCTGCCTGAACAGCCACGGCAGCAACTGCCAGTCGCCCCGGGTCCACCGATGTTGCCGCTTACCCGCGACGTCGTAGCGCGCGGGGGCTCCCTCCACTACCTCGACGTCTGAGGCGAGGCCAGCCCGCGCAAATATCCCCTCGAACAGATCGTGACTTAGCAGCGCATTTTCGGGAACACGTCCGTCAAGTGCTGCCTCGAACGCGTCAACGTCGTAGATGCCCTTGCCAGTATAGGAACCTTCGCCGAAGAGGTCCTGATAGACATCCGATATCGCGGCGGCATAAGGATCCATGCCCCCGGGACCCGAGAACGCCCGCTGGTAAAGGGATCCATCACTGCCCTGCGGCAGTGATGGGGTGACGCGCGGCTGCAAGATGCCATAGCCCGTGAGCACCCGTTTTTCGTCCAAACCGAAACGCGGCCGATTGAGCGGATGCGCCATCTTGCCGACCAGCCGCAGCGCAGCCTCACGCGGCAAACGCGTGTCGGCGTCCAGAGTGATGACGTAGCGCACATCACTTGGAACCCGGGGAGCGACCCCAGCAAAAGGCATGAAGGTGGTGTCGGTGGCGCCCCTTAACAGCCGGTTGAGTTCATGAAGCTTGCCGCGCTTGCGCTCCCAACCCATCCACTTATTTTCACTAGGGTTGAACACCCGCCGACGATGCAGCATGATGAACCGTTCCCCGGCGGTGGACGGGCCGTAGCGCTGGTTCAGTTTGTCTATCGCGCCAGCCGCTACAGCGAGCAAAGCAGCATCGCTATCCACGGCTTCCTGATCGGCATCCATGCCGTCCAGCAACACCGCGAACACGATATCGCCGCCGGCACCAGAAAGATGGTGGATCTCCAGACGCTCGACCTGCTCCAATAGCTCCGCTTCGTCCGTGAGCAGGGTCGGCACCGCGACCAGTGTGCGTAGCGACTGGGGTATCCCCTCTTTCAGTTCCAGTCCCGGTAGGGTAGTCGCACCGACACTCCAGGTGACCCCACGGTTGATTAACACCGTGGCCACCTCGGTCATCGGCAGGTAGGTCAGGACCGCAAAGGCTACCAACCATCCCGTCGTTGCGCCAATGGCTACCAAGGCCCAGACCGAAAGTGCCAACAGCAATGCCGCAAGCAAGAGAATGGAGCCAATATAACCACCAATGCCCATTCGAGCATTGAATCGGCTGATCAGCAGCCGAGGTGGGATGCGAAACTCAATGGCGCGTTCGAGCTCGGGGCGGCCTTCGGCGATCAAGTAATATCCGGGGTCGGCCATACGCTCGGCGTTAACAGCGTCGGAATTCACCAGCGCCGCCTTCAGGGCTTTGTCGGCGACTTCAAGTTCACTCAAAGCAGAGCCGCGAGCGAGTTGCTCAATGGCGCTGCGGTAGAGGTTGCGGGTGGCGAAATCCATCGCTCCGAAGGCGCTGCCTGCGCGCAGACGCGCATCGACAAGGCTGACGCTCTCGAACAGATCCGCCCAATCGATGTCGGAAATGAGTCGCATGCTGGTAATGACGTTGCGCACGCTCACATTGGAAGCGCCTTGCCGCTGTTGGGCATGCTGGACCACTGCTTCTACGGAGGTGCCTTGCAACCCTAGCCGTTCTTCCAGCCACCCGAGAGCAGGGTTAGTCCTCGGATCCCGATCCCGCAGGCGCTTTGCCAGCTGAGCGGAAAACACTTCAGAGAGCGGCGCTGATGAACGCAAGGCAATGTCGCTATCGAGCGCCGAACGCGCATTGCCGGAGGACAGCAGCCGATTGGCCAGTTCATCGGCGTCTGCTCGCTTAATGCGCCCGATGCTCATCTGGTCGGCCAATCGCCGCAGATTTTCGACAAGAACGATGCGTAAGGTGATCGCCACCGCCCACAATTCGCCGATAGTCAGCGGTTGCACGCGCTGGTACGCCGCGATGAAGCGGACCAGGGTCTCGGGGTCCAAATGGCTGTCGGTATGGGCAACGAATGCCCAAGCAAGCCCGAACACTCGGGGATAGCCGGCGAATGGCCCCTCCGCCAGTTTAGGCAGTTGCCGATAGTAACCGGGCGGCAGATCGTCCCGGATCTCACGAATCTGCTCTTCGATCAGGTGGTAGTTGTCGAGCACCCACTCGGCGGCCGGCACCACATCGCGGCCATCCTCCAGCTCCGCCGCGCTGGCCCGGTATGCGGCCAGCAGCACCACTGCATTGTCGTTGAGCCGGGCTTGCAGCGACAGCACGCGGGGTGGTGTATCGGTGACCGGCTGTGCCGCTGCCAGACTCGCGGCATGTTGTTCAAGGCGCTCGATCCCGAACAGCTCTTCCCGTACCGGCGCAGTATCGCTCCAAACTGGAGATACCCAGCGATGCGATGAGGCGCGGCGCGGAATGGAGATCATAATATTGTTCCTATTGGAGTTCCCTCGCTGCAAACTGCGATTGGCGCGGTGGTGATTAAGGCGAAACGGATGTGGATCGGGGTGATGCCCGCGGGCAAGTTGCCAGCTTCTTTGGAGAGCCACACCCGTTTGCCCGGCAATGCTGTGTGCATGGGACTGCCAGCCCACGCATCGAGTTACTGAGCCACAAATCCCCCATCAACCAAGTGGTAGCTTCCGGTGATAAAAGAGGCCTCTTTGGTGAGAAGAAAGCAGGTCAAAGCGGCTACTTCTTCGGAGCGACCGAGCCGGCCAATTGGGTGCATCGCCGCGACAGCCGCCAGAGTGGCGGAATCAAGGTTCTTCGACAGCAGGGGTGTATCGATAAAGCCTGGTCCCACAGAATTGATACGGATGCCCTTGGTCGCGTACTCAATTGCTGCGGCTTTGGTCAATCCAAGTACCCCGTGCTTCGCTGCGACGTAGGCCGAAGAGTTGCCAAAGCCGACGGAGCCCAAGATGGAAGCCATGTTGACGATAGCGCCCTCGCCGGCGCGGATCATGGCTGCGATTTCAAACTTCATGCTGAAAAACACGGAGTTGAGGTTGACGTCCATCACCTTCCGCCAACCATCGAGAGGGTAGTCGCCGGTGGGGGCGCTCGGGCCACCAATGCCGGCATTATTTACGGCCAGATGCAGGGCGCCATGATTATGTTCAGCAAAGGCCACCATTGCCTCTACAGCGGCTGGATCCGCGACATCGACCTCAAATATGGAAGCCTCTCCGCCCGCGTGTTTGATTGTATCCGCGACACGTCTGGCCCCGGATGCATCCATGTCGGCAACAACTACTACAGCACCTTCACGGGCGAGCTGTAGCGCCACGGCTTCGCCGATACCGGAGCCGCCTCCTGTAACTAAGGCAACCTTCGCGTCAAATCTGCTGCTCATCCGCTTACTCCTTCTAGTTGGTGGATTCGACGTCAAAGCGAACCGATGAAAGCTCAAGCGACTTCAGGTAGGCCACGATTGCCGCTGCCTGAAGGGGATCGAACTCGAACTGCGGCATCTCGGGATGTGCCGTGACGATGCCCTCCACTAGCGCTTCGCTGAGAAGTTCGACGTCATAGCGCAGATGCAGATCGCGAAACCGCGGGGCGGTGGCAAACGGGCTATTGCCGGCCGTTTCGGTGGCATGACAATCCGTGCAGTACATGGTCACTAGGGCATGCCCATCCTCGACTGGGTCATATTCCTGAGCTACTACGGCGCTTGCAGAACAAAGGAGGGCCACCAGACCCATTAAGCTTTGGTAGAAAGGCGTGCGGCCCTTCATGCTGCCTGAATCGCTGTTTCAACGTCAGCGATGGAATGCCCGGCGAGATCCTTGGAAATCTCACCAAGGAGCTTGGCACTGAGCGCTTTGTGGTAGTGCTTGCGCATCTCTCCCAGTGCTCGTGGCGCGGCGATAACAACGAGCCCCTCGATCTTTCCGGCGAGTACACCCTTGTTGAGCAACTCCACAATGCCTGCTGAAAAGCCATCCTCGTTGGCCTGGCTCTGATCGGGATTGCCCGAACTGTTCTGGCGCGAGCGGCTCCCTCGTGCATCATCATCCACCTGCGCGTGCTCGGCAGCGATAAGCTTCAGTTCGGCTTCGTCACCGGAGTTCCGGAATAGGTTCAGCTTCTCGCCATCGGCGACCGCGATCATCGTACCCTTAGGTAGCATCATTTGAATTCTCCGAAATGGCAAGGAAGGGAAAGGGGTGGCCGTTGGCACACCACAGGGCCGCGACTCACGCAGCACTCCATCCCATATCTACCGGAAGCACGGCGCTATTAAGGTGGCGGGCCTCATCGGAGGCAAGAAACAGCACGACATTGGCAATATCGATCGGATCAAGCGACCCCGGGTTGCTAGCATGATAGGCGGCCAGTCGTTCCAGCGCCGCTTGATCAAGAGCATCAGCCTTGACGCTATCCATAATGTTGGTGCTGACACTACCGACTGCGAGCGCGTTACACCCGAGGCCGTGCTTGGCATTTTGATATGCCGTGCTCTTGGTCAGACCGATCAGCGCGTGCTTGGAAGCTGTGTAAGCAGCGCCGGCTGCCGCGCCGCCGATTGCCGCTACCGAGGCGATGTTGACGATTGATCCGCTACCCTGTGCCAGCATCAGTGGCACAGCCCGTCACATCGCATACATTGGGCCATCCAGATTGACCGGCCCAACCAGCGCTGGAGCCTGGACTTCGTCAGCGATGCCTTCACCGATGGTCGCCGCTTCCGGGTGCTGACCGTGGTGGACGACCATACGCGGGAGTGCCTGGCTCTGGTCGCCGATACATCGCTGTCAGGCCGACGGGTGGTGCGCGAGCTCGATGCCATCATCGCCAGACGCGGTCGACCGCTCACGGTGGTCAGCGACAATGGCACCGAGTTCACCAGCATGGCGATCCTGCGCTGGTCCAAGACCGGCAGATCGACTGGCACTATATCGCTCCCGGCAAGCCAATGCAGAACGGCTTCATCGAGAGCTTCAACGGCAGCTTCCGCGATGAATGCCTCAACGAGACGTTGTTCTCGTCGTTACCCGAGGCGCGGGACCGGATCAGCGCATGGAAGGAGGACTACAACAGCCAAAGACCGCACTCCTCGCTGGGCAGTCTCACGCCCAACGAGTTCGCCACGCAACTGGCACTGGAAAAGCAGGCCGCATAAGGCCAAACATCAACCAATGGACTCTCCTCAAAACCGGAGGGAACTTGGGGCTCAGGTCACGGGCCACACACCCCGAATGTCTGGGAATGGGGTCGGTACCGGTCAGAAAGA
>JAQGJI010000030.1 GCA_028290685.1 Devosia sp.
GCCCGTACACCCCTAACGGCGCGGCAGGATCGGTTTCGACATAGGGCGTCCCCTTGTCACCCGCAAAGACATAGTCGGTCGAGATGTGGATGATGGGAACAGCGTGGCGAAATGCGGCCTGGGCCACCAGGCCGGCGCCTTTGGCATTGACGTCAAATGCCAGTTCAGCTTCGCGCTCGGCTTGATCGACCCCCGTATAGGCAGCGGCCGACACGATCAGGCCCGGTTCCACGCCAAGCACGGCCCGGCCGATGCTCGCCGCATCCAGCAGATCCAGTTCCGGACGCCCCAAGGCCACAACTTCGATGTCGGGGCAGCCCTTTGCCGATGCAGCCAGGCATTGCGCCAATTGACCGGTGCTGCCGGTGACAAGGATTTTCATGGTGCCTCGAAAGCCGCGCCCAGCCGGGTACCGGCGTAGCAGTCTTGCCGCAGCGGCCTCCACCAGGCGCGATTGTCGAGATACCACTCGACCGTGCGCTCCATGCCCGAATGAAGCGTTTCGCGCGGTCTCCATCCAAGCTCACGCTCGATCTTGGTTGTATCCATGCCGTAGCGCCGATCGTGGCCGGGACGGTCGGGCACCAAAGCAATCAGATCGCCGTACGATCTGCCGTCTTGCCGGGGGCGCTTTTGATCCAGCATCAGGCAAAGCATCTGGACCAGTTCGAGATTGGCGCACTCTGCCCGCCCGCCGATATTGTAGCTTTGCCCAACTTCTCCCGTTTCGCTGACCAGAACGAGCGCTCGTGCATGGTCCTCGACATGCAGCCAGTCGCGCACATTATTGCCCGAGCCATAGACGGGCAGTTCACACCCTTCGAGGGCATTAAGAATGGTGAGCGGCACGAGTTTTTCAGGGAATTGAAACGGCCCGTAATTGTTGGAGCAGTTGGTAACAATGATCGGCAGGCCGAATGTGTGGTTCCAGGCGCGGACCAGATGATCGGATGCAGCCTTGGATGCAGAATAAGGGGACGAAGGCGCGTAGGGCGTCGCTTCACTGAACAGGCTGCCATCAAAGGGCAGGTCACCGAAGACTTCATCGGTGGACACGTGATGGAACCGGAAAGCCCGACGGGCTCCCTGCGACAGGCTCCGCCAATAGCCTAGAGCGGCCTGCAGCAGGTGAAAACTGCCCATGACATTGGTGCTCATAAAGGCGGCGGGCGCATCAATGGATCGATCCACATGCGTTTCAGCCGCCAGGTGCATGATGTGATCAATATTGTGGTGCACGAGCAGGCTGCCGACCAGAGCCTCATCGGCGATATCACCGCGCACAAAGACGTAGTTTGGTGATGCGCGCAGCATAGCAAGAGAGCCAGGATTGCCGGCATAGGTCAGCTTGTCGAGCACGACAATGGTGTTGGACGGGTCTTGCGCCAACAGCCGGCAAACAGCCGATCCGATAAAGCCTGCGCCCCCGGTCACCAGGATATTCACGCCGGCACCTGGCCCAGTTCCGCCTCGGCCAGGCTCGGGGCATGCCTGTCCTTGTCCGCTAGCTGGATCTGTCCATGATCGATCGGCCAGGCAATGGCCAGTTGCGGATCATCGAACCGGATCCCTCGCTCATGGCTTGGCGTATAGGGATGGGTGACCTTGTAAAGGACTTCGGTACTGGGTTCGAGCGTTACGAAGCCATGCGCATAGCCCTTTGGCACCAGCAACTGGTTCCATTTCTCGGCCGAGAGTTCCACCCCGACCCACGCGCCAAAGGTGGGGGACAGGGGCCGGATATCGACGGCAACATCGAAAATGGCACCCCGAATGACGCGGATCAGCTTGTCCTGAGCATGGGGGGCGAGTTGATAATGCAGACCGCGCAACACGCCTCGAGCACCCGATATCGAATGGTTGTCCTGAACGAAATCGAGGTCAAAGCCCCATTCGCGAAAACGCTCAGCGCTCCAGGTTTCGCAAAACACCCCGCGCTCATCAGCATGGCGCTGGGGTATGATCTCCACCACGCCGGCCAGCGCTGATTGTCTGATCTGCAGGCTCATGACGCCAGATCCCGGATGCGCCTTTGCAGGTATGTGGCGTAACGGGTATTGCCCAGAATGGCTGCGCGCGCCCGGGCACGCTCAGGATCGAGCCAGCCCATTTCAAGACCGATCTCCTCAAGACAGGCAATCTGCACGCCCTGGCGGTGTTCGATGGTGCGCACGAAGGAAGCGGCATCATGCAAACTTTCAGGGGTGCCGGTATCGAGCCAGGCATAGCCGCGGCCCAACTGGACGATCTCGAGCAGGTTGCGCTCAAGATAGGCATTGTTGACCGCCGTTATTTCCAGCTCGCCGCGCTCGGACGGGGTGATTGCCGCCGCAATCCGGACCACCTCGTTGCTGTAGAAGTAAAGGCCGGTCACTGCCCAGTCCGATGGCGGGAACTCGGGCTTTTCAACGATCTGCACCGGCTGGCCCGTGCGGGGATCGAACTGCACCACCCCATAGCGCTGCGGATCTTCCACCTGGTAGGCAAACACTGTGGCGCTGTCGCTTCGGGCGGTCGCTGCCTGGCACAACTGGGTCAAGCCATCGCCGAAGTAGAGATTGTCGCCCAAGATCATGGCCACGCTGTCACCGCCGATGAAATCGCGGCCAAGGAGGAACGCTTCGGCCAATCCGTTCGGCTGTGCCTGTTCGGCATAGCTCAAGCTCAGACCGAAATCGCCTCCATCCCCAAGCAGCGCTTGAAAAAGCGGCAGGTCCCGGGGCGTGGAAATGACCAGGATGTCGCAAATACCGGCGCGCATCAAAATGCTCAGGGGATAGTAGATCATGGGTTTGTCAAAGATCGGCAGGATCTGCTTGGAGACCACCTGCGTCAGCGGATAAAGCCGGGTACCGCTCCCCCCCGCCAGAACAATACCTTTCAAAACGCTCTCCCCTGTCCGCGACCACACTTGGGCAAAGCAAGGGAACTGTCAAATTGCGCCTGGCACAGCCAAGCGCCCGAGCGATCGGGGCATGCGCCCCTGGGCCGGTTTTTTCGATCTCCCGCGGCAGCGCCCAGGCATCTATTCGCCCGCCGCCGGGAAATGCGCCGAGCGTGCGCAGCAGATCGATTATCTCTCCCAGCCGGGGTGTTGGCTGTTTCAGGACTCTTTCTTCGCAAACCGGTGGTGCCCCGCACGAATGGCCCAACCCCTCCAGCGCCGAGGGCCTGACGGCTGCGCAAGCGGCCGGTGGGCGCACCGGCCTAGCCATCGATGCGGTAATGAATGGGCTTGAAGGTGCCACCGTTGCTCGCTGGTGCCGAGCAGGCGGTCAGCCCGATCAGCAGGTCCATCTCGGCGCGGAACCTGATGAAATCGCCCGCCCGGCTGAGCGGGGGCAGCACTTTGAGCTTTCCGGTTGCCCCATCGACCGGCACATTCATGAAGCAGTTGAACGCCACCGGAATGGCATCTTCGGCAATGCCGAACGGGGCGAGCGCGGCATAAAGGTTGCCGTGGCACCCCGGATGGGGGGGCTCGTTTTCGTAGCACAGCCGGAAGGTCGCTTCGCTGCACGGGGTGAGCAGGAAATCGTGGCGCCCGACCCTGTCCTCAACAATTGCGAGCATGATGTTGGAGCGATTGGAATAAAGGTTGTCTCCGGTGGTGAGGTAGATCGTTTCGGCGTAATCGAGCGTGCGGCCGGACGAAATCATCTCGTGCACATCGTTGCGCGACACTGCCAGCAGGTCAGCCACTTGCCCCCCCAATGGATCGATCACCGTCAGGTATTGACCAGCGCTGAGGCTGAACGCCGTTCCGGAACGGGGCGCGATTTCAACGATGTCACCGACAGCCTTTGTCATTTGGGCAGATCCATCCGAGCCAGCTTGTCCCCGTATGCGGGTTCTGTCGGTTCCCGGTGATAGGGGCATTGCCATTCACTGCCCACAGCACGCCCACTATATTGCCTGGCTTCCGAAACAACGCCGTGCCGCGCCAGCATGGGGTTCTCGCTGCCAGCCAGTGCAACATCCCGGTCGATGATCGAGGCGCGGAGTTTTTCATAGCGGTTTTGCTCGCGCAGCACCTCGAACTGGTCATGCAGATTGAAAACCAGCGTGGGAAACCGAAACCGTCGTGCAGGCCGGCTGGCGTGCGGATGCAGGCCCACGACGAAAAATGCCTCACCCCCAAAGCTCAGCGAGAAATGGGGGTCATCGGGGTCCGGACTGACCCGTTCATCATGAGACTGGCCGCGCCACTCGTCCTTGGCGGTGAGCGATTGAATCCGGGCCCACAAATGTTGCTCGAACGCCCATTCGCTCAGGTCCAGGGGACCTTCAAACACCACCGCGAAACTTGTGAACAGCGTTGGCTGGGCCTGGTAGTCCCAGGCGAACTGCATCAGCCTGTCCTGGATTTCGACATCGTTCCAGGCGCTGTCGATACTTCTGGCGTTGTAGGTGACAAGCCGCCCCTTCTGCATGGCCGACTTTGCGCCAACACATGGGAAACGGGGCTGTTCGATGAACTCACGAAGGTGATCGGCGGGGGAAAGGGCGGTGGGCTTGCTCATAAGGCTACGCTACGCTGGAACACCATGCTCCAACCCTGCAACCGGTGCTCCGTTCCATCACGTCGCTCGGATGGCTCGCCCGCGGCCCGGACGCTCCGGCGCCGCTCAACAGCGCAAACAAAAGGGCGGCCCTTGCGGCACCGCCCTTTTTAGCGCCTGATCAGTTCAAGCGGTCCAGATATCGGCAAGTCTCACGATTTTGCTGATTGGTGCCATAGTCGAAAACGGCCCGGCGATCGTTTGGTCCGTCGCGGCGCTCCGCTTCACGGCGCGGCAGCAACTGCGCCCGCTGGACATTGGCGTCCGCACCACCCGCGACCTGGCTGCGTTCAAAGAACGTAACCAGGCAAACCAGTTCGCCCTGGCTGCGCGAGCGGCCGGCATCGAAGGAAAACCCATCGCCGCGTCCGAACGAGAAGCTGAAGGTGACATTCGGGCTTACCCGCGGACGATCACTACGCACCTGCCGGTCTTCGGCAAGATAGCGGGAGGATACCCAGCCGCCGGGCCCCGAATGGCTGATGTAGCAGAATCCGTTTGAGCGGCATTCCCCTACCCGCACCGTTTCGCCCGGTGAAAGGACGTCGACCACACGAAAGTTCGTTCCCGGGCCGGAGCGAACATTGACCGAAGCAGTGGCCTGTGCCGCCGCAGCAGCGCTGGTCCCGATCAGGATGGCCGTGGCGGTGGCGGCGATGGCAGTCGTCATGCGCTTTAGCGACATTTCATACCTCGTGGTTGCTATGCAGGCTCTGTGCCCGACAGGAGCGGACAACGGAGCGCAGGGATCGCTCAACCGCGACACGTTCCGGCGGACCGGGGGGCGGCGAACGAGAGCGGCACAGTGCCGCTTGCGAATGCACACAATGCTTTACGCCCCCTGAACGCGGCGTGAATAAGCGGTTCATCGGATAAAGCGGAGGCGCGAAGGCCCATCGTTTGCCGGCTGGACATCCGGCAGGGGGTCAGGCGCTGGCACCCAAAAATCTCGCAGGAGATCAAATTGTTTCAGCGGCGCGTTGGTGTTAGGTCTTCAGCCCCGTCAAGGCAGAGGCACCTTTCGCGTTGAGTTCGCCCACCGGCATAAAGCGGCCCGTTTCACTCGCGCTCGCCACCGGCGCGGCGACACTTTTCCTTCTGGCGCTTGGCAACACCATTTCCAATCTGGTGCGGACCATGCCAGCCGTATCGACGGATGTGATCGCCGACAGCCTGTCCGTGTCGGCCACCGAGGTGGCAGCGCTGACGGGGATTTACCATCTGGCCTTTGCCGCGGGACAAATCCCCGTCGGCGCGGCCCTCGACCGGTTCAGCGTGCGCACGGTGTTCCTGGTCCTGATCGCCACCATCGGGATCGGGGCGCTGATCACCGCGACGGCGCCGAACCTGCCAATGTTCCTTTTCAGCCAGGCAGTGCTCGGGCTGGGTTGCTCCGGCATGCTGCTTTGCCCGCTCACTTACGCCGCGCGGCACCAGAACAGCGCCAATTTCGCCCTGTGGTCGGCCTTCATCCTGGCCGTTGGCAATAGCGGCATGCTCCTTTCCGCCAGTCCAATGGCCTGGCTCATCGACATCTGGGATTGGCGGACCGGGTTCCTGGTGTCCGCCGCCATGGCATTCCTCGTCGCCGCCGCTGCCTTGTTTTGGTTGCCCGGCAGCAATGCCCGCATGGTCCGGTCGTCCTCCATCGGATCGGAATTTGCCCAGGTCGTGCGCATCGGCTGGTCGCCAAAGCTGCGTGGAGTGATCACCCTGGCGTTTGTTTCCTTTGCCGTCGTCATCGGCATCCGTGGCGTCTGGTCCGGTCCCTGGCTCATGGATGTTCGCGGGCTGAGCCGCATCGAGGCGGGCAATGTCATGCTCGCCCTGACGATCATGCTGATCGTTGTGCCCATGGCGGTGGGGCTGATCGACCAGAAGACCAAACGCACCAACCTGCTGCTGGTCGCTGGACACCTGCTTGCCGGAGCAGCGCTGCTGATGCTGCCGCTGACCAGTGCCGCTGCGCTGCCAACGCTTTTTGATCTGGCACTGCTCGTGATTTTCGGCATCGCCATTTCCGTACAGCCGCTGCTGTTTGCACTTGGCCGCCAGTCGGTTGCGCCGGCCCATACCGGAAAAGCTCTGGCGGCGGTCAATCTGTCTTTCTTTGCAGGTGCCGCCGTCATTCAGATGCTCTCGGCACCGCTGGCCTGGCTCACCGGCGTCGGCGGGGTCATCGCTTTCCTGGGCCTGCTCAGCATTGCCGGCGCTGCGGCCTTTGCGCTGCAGATCAGCAAGGCCTCCCCTCCCAAACCATGATGCGCTGCACGCGAGTGCCCGCTGCATCGCCGGCACCAGTTCCGACCGGCTTGTGTTCTGCGCAATAGGAGGGGGAATGAGGTCCGTTGCATGCACTGGCCTACGCCCTCACGCAGTCTCCTCAACAATCAATGCGATTTCTGGCAATCAGAACTTGCTGTCGCGTAGTACCTTGACCTGGCTCAACATGAAAATCATGCCGTAGGCGTCAAGCAGCGGTTCGATGTCGGCGGCCAAGCTCTGCGCCTTGTGCAGATCAACCACCGCGAGCAGCAGCACTTTTTGTTGAGCCCGGGTAATCTGATCGTCCTGCCAGGCGCCCGCCAGTCCCTGCCCGCCGGAGCTTGGGAAAACGGTGTAGCCCTCAATCCGGTGCTTATGCAAAAGCTCGACCAGCCTGCCCACGAGGGGCTCGTCGATCAGGATCTCGATGCGCGCTTTGTCGATAAGATGGATGGTCATGAGTTCACCATTCGCGCCAGTCCGCCATAGAGCGGAATACCCACCAATATGTTGAAGGGAAAGGTAACAGCCAGGGACATGCCCAGGTACAAACCTGGATCGGCTCGCGGCAGCGCGAGGCGCATGGCTGCGGGCACCGCAATATAGCTGGCGCTGCCCGCCAGGATACCCAGGGCAGCCGCCGTGCCGGTGTCGAGCCCAATGGCGGCTCCAACAAGAACGCCTGCAGTGCCGTTCACCAGCGCGATGGCGATGGCCAGGCCAATCAGTGGCACGGTCAGGCTTCGCGTGTCGCGCAGACGCCGAGCGGCAACGAGCCCCATATCAAGCAAAAACAGGCACAGTATGCCACGGAACGCGCCTTCAAACACCGGAGCAATGGGGGCGAAACCGTCCTTGCCTGCGATCAGGCCAATGATGAAACTGCCTATCAGCAGGACAACCGATCCGTTGGTCAGCGTTTCGTGGAGCAGTTCGGACGCCGGGCGTGCCTTGCTGGCCCCTGCGCGCTGGGCCAGCAGCAATCCGGTGATAATAGCGGGCGTCTCCATGATTGCGAGCACCGCGACCATGTAACCGGCAGCCGGCATGGCTTGCCGGGAGAGTACCTCCAGGCCGGTGACGAAGGTCACGACCGAAACCGATCCATAATGAGCCGACACCGCCGCAGCATTCACCGCGTCCAGCCGGCCCAGTTTGCGCAGGACCAGATAAGCCGGGACAGGCAACAGGAAGCTCAGGCCCAGCCCGGCCAGTGCAGCAAGGATGAGGTCGGCCGTGAACCCGGCCTGTGCGACCTCAACCCCGCCTTTGAGCCCGATGGCTGCCATCAGATACAACGACAGCGCTTTTCCGATCGTCTCCGGAACGGCCAGATCCGAGCGTATCAGGGAGGCTGCGGCCCCGAGGATGAAAAACAGGACGACTGGAGATAGCAACGTTTCCATGTATTCAATCCGCGGAGTTCAGGCAGAGTCAGGGCGGGGCCAGTTACACCAGGCCCCGACCGGTCAGGGGTCGCGGGCCGTCTGACCCTCGCGCGTCCGCCATAGCGAATAACCGATACCGCTTGCAAGGATAACGAAGGTGACCCCAAGCGACCACTCGGCGGGGAACTTGGTCCAGCCCAGCAGGTCGGCCACGAAAATCTTGGAGCCAATAAAGATCAGCAGCACCGCCAGGGCCTGTTTGAGATAGGCAAAACGGTGGATGATCGCGGCCAGAGCGAAATACAGCGCCCGCAGGCCAAGGATGGCGAAGATGTTCGAGGTGTAAACGATATAGGGATCGGTGGTGATCGCAAAGATCGCCGGGACGGAGTCCACGGCAAAGATCACATCCGCAATCTCGATCATGACCAGGGCCAGAAACAGCGGCGTCATGAACCGTTCCAGCTTGCCCGTCTTGGGATCCGTCTGATGCACGAAAAAGCGGTCGCCGTGCAGTTGGTCGGTTACCCTGAACCGTCGCTTCATGAAGCGCAGCACAGGGTTTTGACCCAGATCTGTTTCCCCGTGACCAGCGGTGAGCATCTTGACACCGGTAAAGATCAAGAACGCGGCAAAGACATAGAGCAGCCAGCCGAACTCGGACACCAGCGTCGCGCCAAAGCCGATCATGATGGCCCGGAGCACGATAACACCGAGAATGCCCCAGAACAGCACGCGGTGCTGATACTGACGGGGAATGGCCAGATAGCCAAAGATCATGGCGATCACGAACACATTGTCCATGGCGAGACTCTTCTCGACCACAAAACCGGTGAGGTACTCCACGCCGGATTGAGCGCCGAGCTGCCACCACACGAAGCCGCCAAAGCTCACGCCCAGAAAAATATAGAAGGCCGAGAGAAAGAGGCTCTCGCGCACTTCGATTTCGTGGCCATCCCGATGCAGAACGCCCAGGTCAAAGGCGAGCAGGATCGCAACAAGCCCCAGAAAACCAAGCCACATCCAGACTGGTTGGCCAAGGAAAGCAGTCGTCAAGAGCTCCATCATCAGCGGGCTTCCTCAACTTCGAGAACTTTTTGAATGCGATCCAGGGCACCCAGTTCAGCAGGGTGCACCATGCCGTCAGCAGCAAGCACGCGCCCGCACATTTCGGTGACGATCTGCTTGTGGCCGGGGGACAACACCGTTGTTCCCAGGCCGGCCAGCGCCCGGGCCTCTGCCGAAATCGGATCGTATGCATAGGCCCGCATGTAATAGGCAAGCTCTTCGGCCAGATCGGCCACGGAAAAACCGTCGAGCGGCGGGCTGGCCGAAAAAGCCTCGATCAGCCGGCGGCGTTCCGCCATGTCCATGCGGCCATCGGCATACGATATGATCGCTGCCGCAGCGACGAGCGCTTGCAGCAGGGGTTCACCCCTCGCCGCCTCCGCTTCGAGGCGAAGCTCGCGATCGTTCTCCCCATGCAGCTGGCGCAGCAGCTCGGCGCGGGAAAACAGATCGCCGTCAGGGGATTTGGTTCTGGCCATAGTTCACTCCTCTTGTTTGCCGGTCGGCAGTTCAGAAGGGAGTGCGTCCAGTGTTGGCAAAGCCAGGCACCACACGCAGGTATCCTTAAGCCCCTGCCGAGGTGATCCGACATCGCGCTGTTGTTCAACAACGCCAGAGGGGCCCGGTCACCTTCCAGATATCTGGGTGCAACTTTGAACCCGCAAGGGGTGCGGCAAAAAAATGCTCAACCGGCCAGCCCAGCTCTGGCCGCCTCAACTGCAGACAGCAGACCTCGTTCCTCGGGGCCAGGGAGAACGCGGGCGAGCTGGCATCGGGCCTCGGCAAGCCGTCCGGCATAGGTTCGGCCGGCCACTCAGGAGCCAGCACCCGCTTCCCGGCTCCAATCAATCCCATTTCGGGCCTTCAAGATCGCCTCCAAGCTGCAGCTGGATCGGCTCCTTGAGCAAGCGGCATTGCCCAGACGACCGGAGCGGCCGCCCCCGCAACGACGACCGCAGCCGAGGCCCTGCAAACCCCCGATCAATGTTAAGCAAACTTGACATCAGGTCGAAAATACTTTACCCCATGTGAGGCTACATCGGAGGGGTTTATGAGCATGCGTGAAAAAGTGGCGTGGATTTCCACGCTGACCGCTCTGACCATTTTTGGATACTACTTCTGGAGCGTCTGGTCGGATTTTGGCGCACGGCAACTCGACGGCGACACGCTGTTCTGGCGCTTTGTCTGGTGCATCAGCATCGCCGTGGCCATCATGCTTCCAGCTTGCCTGCTTGCGGCCTGGGCCGGCCAGCAGCAGTTTGATCCGCCGCCAGACGAGATGGATCGCGCCATCGAGCGCCGTTCCAGCCGCGCGGGACTGGGTGTCCTTGAAGTCTTGCTCGTCGGAATCATCCTTGTGAGCGGGAGGATTACCGATGCGGCCCGCACCGACTATCCGGCCGATGCTGCCGGAGCCACGAGCGTCATGCTGGTCAACATGCTGCTGTTGGCGATGGCTGTTTCGGGCACCCTCCGCGAAATCCTGGTTATCCTCGAGTACCGGCGCTACGCCTGATGCCCCCTCCGCCCCCCATCACCAACTCCATCCGCCGGCTGCGTTTTGATCGCGGCGAGATGACCCAGCAGCAACTGGCGGACCGGATCGGCATGACCCGCCAGACTGTGGCAGCGATCGAGCAAAACAAGTACTCGCCGTCCCTGGAAGCCGCCTTCCGCATCGCGGAAGTGTTCGGTGTGGAAATCGGGGAAGTCTTTCAATGGAACAAGCCCGGCAATTGATGAGCCGTGAACAGGGGCTGTCGCTATGAATCGTTTTTTGACGAAACCCGTTGTCGTGCCCACTGCATTGTTCTTTGGCACTCTACTCACGATCCTCTTGGCGCTGGTGCAAGTGGTGCAAATCCCACTGGGCGCCCTGCCCCAGGACAGCGTCCGCCTGAGCACCGTCCCCGTCTGGCATTTCATGCACGTGCTGGGCGGTGCCACGTTTGGCATCCTTGG
Source organism: Devosia sp. (assembly GCA_028290685.1). GTDB lineage: Bacteria > Pseudomonadota > Alphaproteobacteria > Rhizobiales > Devosiaceae > Devosia. Next base: position 11,246 of record JAQGJI010000030.1, read on the forward strand.
CCCAATCCAGTTTGGTCGTGTTCTGATGCACAGATACGGACTTTTGCACCGCATCATGGGGCGCGTGTTTGTGGCAGCGGGCGCAATGATCTCGCTGAGTTCGCTCAGTCTGCTTTGGCACTTTCCCGATACCTATTCGGCGGCCATGAGCAGCGGCCGGTTGCTATTCGGGGCCGCGTTGGGTGTGGCTTTGATTATGGCGATGCGGGCCATCGGCAAGAGGGATTTTACCGGCCACCGCGACTGGATGATCCGAGCCTATGCAATCGGGATGGGGGCCACGGCCGTGACCATGGTGTTTTTCCCCATTTACGCGATCACCGGAGAGCCGCCGACGGGCCTCGCCGCCGATATCGCATTTTTGGGATCCTGGACGGCGTGCGTTGCTTTTGCCGAGGCCCTCGTGCGCAGGTTGCGGCCATCTCGAATTGCCAACTCGGCACCGTTGTTCATGTCGCCAGGCGCCGTGGGTGAGCGTTGACGAGCAGGCCTGCGACCAATCGGTGCGCAATGGCGGCACCTGCCGGCCCGCTACCGGCAAGTGGACCAGCGTGGTCGGCGCCAT